>JAAEOK010000064.1 GCA_024244705.1 Alphaproteobacteria bacterium | reverse complement strand
CAAGATCCTCGATACGCCGCCACTGATCGGGTGTCAGTTCATATCGCTTGTTCATCCGTCGGCCTCCAGATCATCGAATCTGGAGGCCTATGAATCACACATCACCGCAAAAATGAATCCTGAATGTCGATTGGCCCTAGGGCGGATTCCGTGGCTGAGCCACGGCAATGTCGTCAGTGCCGCGCTCGGATGGTCGGCCTGGGTTGGCTACAGCACAGCGGCGCCGATCGAAACACTGGCCATGCTCAGGTATCTCGGGCCGCAGATTCCCTTCATTTACGCCGCCGGACCGCCGCTGGGACAGGACGCCATCCAGCTCTCGCTCGGCGGCTATGCGATGGCATTTCTGATTCTCGTTGTGATGATCGTCATCAATTTGTTCGGCGTTCGGTTCTTCGCCGCGGTGAATACAGGCCTCACCTGGTTCAAGGTTGGCGCGCCGCTGGTCGTGGCGCTGGCGCTAGCGTTCAACCGCTTCGAATTCGGCAACTTCATGGCTCACGAATTCGCGCCGTTCGGATTACGCGGCATACTGGCCGGCGTGGCCAGCGGCGGGGTCGTCTTTGCTTTTATCGGCTTTCGCCACGCGATCGACATGGCAGGCGAGACCCGAAATCCGCAACGAACGATCCCGGTCGCCCTGATCGGCTCGGTCATCATCTGCCTCGGCGTCTACCTGGTCGTCCAAGCGGCCTTCGTCGGCAGCTTGTCGCCCGCGGCCTTGGCGAACGGCTGGGACAATATCAAGTTTCCGACGCACTACGGAGCCTTCGAGGCAATAGCGATGGCGGTCGGGGTGCCCTGGCTGATGGCGGCGATCTACGGCAGCGCCGTCCTCGCACCCTTCGGCGGCGGGCTGGTCGCGACCGGTTCCAACGCCCGTCTGGCCAAGGCGCTGGCGGAAAACGGCTTCTTTCCGAAACTCGTTGCCAACCTGTCATCGCGTGGCGTGCCCGTCAACGGACTGCTCATCAATCTGGCCGCGGGAGTAATTCTTCTGATTTTCGTCCACCTCGAATCCTTGGTATCGCTTAACTCGTCGGCGATCGTCCTGTCGTTTACGATTGGCCCCGTCGCTCTCTATGCCCTGCGCCTGCAGGCCCCAAATATGCCTCGCCATTTCCGGCTGCCGCGAGCCCGCGGCGTAGCCTGCGCGGCGTTCATCTTGGCGACTTTGATCCTTTATTGGAGCGGCTGGAATACCTTGTGGTTCCTTGGCATGGCCTTGGCCTTCGGCCTCATCCTGTTCACCATCATGCGGCTGCTCGCCGATCCGGCGACCCGGCCGCAGCTCGATCTGCGCGAGTCGATGTGGTTGTGGCCCTATATTCTCGTCATGGGGCTGATCTCGTATCTCGGCGCGTTCGGCGGCGGGCTCGGAATCATCGAATGGGGTATGGGCGTATGGGTCCTAATCGTGGTCGGGTTCGTTTTCTTCTTCTGGGCGGTCAAGTCGAGGCTGCCCGATGATGCAGCCCGTTCCAATATTCGCACGGCTCTGACCGCGCCCGACCTCGAAATCGATGAGGATCAGAAGCAATGGCTGAATCAGGACTTGAACCAAACCTGACGACCGAGTGATGACCGACCGCTATCGACAGTTGGAGGCGACTTGGTTGCGCGGCAACGACTTCCGCCGGCCGTGCAGCCGACCATGAGGTGACATGGGACTGAAGCTTTATGACTATCTCGATTCGGGCAACGGCTACAAAGCGCGCTTGCCATTGACCCAGCTTTGCATTCCGTTCGAACCGGTCACGGTCGATATCCTGGCCGGCGCCGATGACCCATGACAGGATTCCAGCCGGTCCGGCCAATTGGCTGACGAACAGGGGGACGAACAGCCAGCCCGAGCCGAGCATGCCGCTCAGCGCGACGAAGGTGAGACCGATCAGGCCAATCGATCGATCGAGGCGCATGCTCACTCCATGGCCGTTGCCGAATCGGGTGTCGGAATCCTCAATGGCATGGCGCACCTGGTTTCGCCGTCTACCTGGTCGCACCAATCCGGTAACGGAAACACGGGAATGTTAGCATCGACGGTCGGGTAGGTCAGTCTTTAGCCGCGTCGGGGGCGTTCTCGACCTCTTCGATCTTAGCCCTGGCCCGGTCGTCGGATAGGCGCGACCGGATCGCCCAGACGAAAATCGAACAGCTCAGCGCTGCGATCAGCGCGAGATCCCAGCCGGGCGGGATCGTTCCGGTGCCGCCGCCGAAATCGCCAAGATAAGAGATCACACCCATCGCGGCCAAAAACACCGCCACCCAGTAGGATTGGCTGAGATCGAGCGCGGGACGCGCTTCGGCGCCGCCAAACAAGCGCAGGACAAGGAACAGGACCACTCCGGCCGCGAGCGTCAAGCCAAGGACGCTTATCGTTTGCCAGCCGCTCCAATAGACCACGTAGGTCGAGAGAACGAAACACACGCCCGAGAAAATTCGCACCACCGGCACCCGCATTTTTCGGGGGCGTTCGGGGATTTGCAGCCGCAGCGCATAAAGCGCCACCGGGCCGACCAGGAAGGAGACGACGACGGCGGCGCCATTGAGGGCGACCAGCGCGGGCAGGTCCAACATGAACACCAACATTGCGCCGGCCGCGAAATTCACCAGCAATCCATAGAACGGCACGCCACGGTCCGACAGCCGGGCGACGAAACCGGGGAAGAACCCACTGCGGGCCAGCGCCATCGCGAGCCGCGCATTGGAACCGACGGCAACAAGCGCGCTGCTGAATGGTGATATGACAGCGCTGCCGTAAATCACCGCCATCAGCCAGGGCAGGCCGATCGCCATGGCGATGGCGGCGAAGGGACCGTAGAGATGATTGATGCTGAGACCGGCCCAGCCCTTGGAAAGTTCGGTCGCGGGGATGCCGCCGACGAAGGCGATCTGCATTGCGCCGTAGATCACGGTGCCGACCACAACCGAACCGGTAAGCGCGATCGGGATCGTCCACTGCGGATTGCGGGCTTCCCCGGCAAGATCGATGACGTGGCGAAACCCGATGAAGGCGAAGACCACGCCGCCGCCCGAGACGGCCGCCATGACGCCATCGAAGCCTTGAGGGGCGAATCCGTGAGAGGAAAAATTGGACGGATCGAAATGGGTAACAATGATGGCTCCGGCGATGGCGACGGGCGCGGCGATCTTGAACCAGGTCAGGCTGGTATTGATCGCGGTCAGGAAGCGGACACCGATGGCGTTGATGATGACCATCGCGCCGAGCAGGGCGACGGCGAATGCAACGCCGGCCGCCGAAAGATCGGCGGTGCCGGATGCTGTGTCGGTCGCGGAGAAGATGAACGGTATCGCCGGGCCGAGGTATTTGAGGATCGCCAGCACGTCGATCGGGGCCATGGTCGCGTAACCGACCCACGCCACTCAACCCATCGCGGCGCTGACCACATTGCCGTGACTGAACAAGGGAACACGCGCCAACGCGCCGGAGACCGGCAACATGGCGCCGATCTCGGCGTAGCAAAGCGCGATCAGCAACATCACCATGCCGCCGATCAACCACGACAGTATTCCCGCCGGGCCGGCGAGTTGACTGACGAAGAGGGGTACGAAGAGCCAGCCCGAACCGAGCATACCGCTGATTGCGATAAAGGTCAGGCCGATCAGGCCGATCGAACGTTGCGGGCGCACGGCTCCCTTTCCGATGGCGGGCGCCGGCATGGCGCGGTGGGACTGTCCCGATTGCCGGATTCTCGGCGCCATGACAAGAAAAAATAGGGGCTAGGGAGCCCGGGGCCTATGGAGACCGAAATCTGTCGCGGTTTGGGCGAGGCGGTCCATGGCGGGCCTCTTCGCGACTATTGTTCCGCGTCCTCCAGGGAATAGCCGTGCTTGATAAGACCTTCCTCGAGATAGTCGCTCAGCATCGGCGAGCCGGTGAGGTAGTCGGCGGTGCGGTCGTTGTGCCGGTCGCGAGCCTGGGCCACGGCGTCGGCCCATTCCTCGATGATGTAGTCGCCGCGCCCAAGCCAGAACAGCGCGACAAGGTTGATCTTTTCGCCGTCATTGAGCCCGTCGATCGCGGCGTGCAGTTCGGTTGCCGTCGGGTCGTTGCTGTAGTCTTCGAGGATGTCGCGATAATCCGCGTCGTCCGGATCCGGATGGTGCTCGGGCCCGGTGTCCTGGGCACCGACCTTGACGTCGAACTCGCGCGCCTTGATCAAGATGTAGCCGACTTTTTCGACTGCGATTCCAAGCATGGTCCAACCCCGCGACTGGCGCTATTGCGATTAGCTCAGATTGCCCCGCGGCGGTCGGCCGGTGCGTTGATCTCGATCAATGGGAGGAGCGACGGGTCATCGCATGGCGCCGCCATTGGCGGTAGCGATAGAACGCCCACGCGAGTGGCCACAGCAGCGGGCCGAGAAAGCCGGCGTCGAAATCGATGTCGTCGATATAACGGGAAGCCGAGGCCCCGGCCTCGGCAATCGCGACGCTATGGTCCCAGCGTCTGATCCAGGTTCCGGATTCCCGCGTTCGGATGGTGCGGGTCGCAGCATCGACCTTCGCGACGAAGATCTGTTGCCTGCCGAGCGCCAGCCATCCGAACAGCCGGCTCTCGACAACCACCGTCCCGCCTTCGGTCCAAAAGTCGGGCAGAGACGTTCCCGCGGCGCCGTGGAAAACGAGGAACGGCGCTGACAACCTGTTCAATAACGAGACCTCCTGCTCTGCCGCCCACGCCGCTTCGGCCGAGCAAGCGAGGCGCGTTTCCAGTCTCAGGTGCACGGCGTCTCGCCTCGTCGCCGACGACAGCGGCAGCCCGGAGTCTACGACACCGCGACGATATTGTGCTCGGCGCCAAAGGGAAAGCCGGTGATGTTCTCGCTGCCGTCCGCGGTAACGACCAGGATGTCGTGTTCACGATAACCGCCGGCGCCGGGCTCTCCTTCGGGGATCATGATCATCGGCTCCATCGACACCACCATGTTCGGTTCGAGCACGGTCTCGATGTCTTCGCGCAGCTCGAGGCCCGCCTCGCGGCCGTAATAGTGGCACAGCACACCGAACGAATGGCCATAGCCGAAGGTGCGGTAGTCCAGCAGGTCATGGGCGCGGTAGATCTCGTTGAGCTCGGTGGCGATGTCGCAGCAACGCACGCCCGGCTTGATCAAGTCGAGACCCCGGCGGTGGACCTGGCAATTGATCTCCCACAATTCGAGATGGCGGTCACTGGCGTGGTCGAGGAAGAGCGTGCGCTCCAGGGCCGTGTAATAACCCGAGATCATCGGGAAGCAATTGAGGCTCAGGATGTCGCCCTTCTGAACCCGGCGCGAGGTCACCGGGTTGTGGGCGCCGTCGGTGTTGATCCCCGATTGGAACCAGGTCCAGGTGTCCATCAATTCGACATCGGGATAGGTGCGGGCGATCTCGCGCACCATGGCTTGGGTCGAAGCGAGCGCGACTTCGTACTCGGGAACGTTCTCGCCGACCGCCTCGACGCAAGCCGCGCCGCCGATATCGGCGATTCGCGCGCCGTTCTTGATCACCGCGATTTCCTCGGCCGACTTGACCATCCGCATCCGCATCGCGGCCTTGGCGATGTCGACCAATTTCGTATCCGGCAACGCGGCCTGCAGTTTGTCTCGATTCTCCACCGAAATGTGATCGATCTCGATGCCGACGCGGCCGCGGTTGGGGGTCTCCTGCTGGATGGCGCGGAAATAGTTGTCGCGCTGCCAATCGGTAAAGATCAGGTTGTCGCCGAAGGTGCGCCGCCATGGCTGTCCGCCGTCGATATTGGCCGACAGGGTGGTCGATTTGTCCTGGGTGACGACCAGGCCATAGGGGCGGCCGAAAGAGCAGTACAGGAAGTCGCTATAGTAGTTGATGCAGTGGATCGAGGTGAACAGGACGGCGTCGATATCCGCGTCCGCCATGTGGGCACGGAGGCGGGCCAGGCGGGCCGCCATTTCCTCGGCCGAGAAGGTGGGGGTCACCTTGTCGCCGTTGTGGATTGTCTTGAGATCCTTCATGTCCATCGCCCCTTGATGCAACATCGTGAGTCTGCGCGGTCTGCGCGCATGCTTATCTCACAAGCGATGGCGAAGGAATAGGGAAGACCCGGGGGCGTTCCGTGAGGCCGGCACGATGGTCGGTTGATCGCAACAGGTCTCAGAAAATGTAGAAGACCAATGTCGCCGGCCACGATAGGCCCTCGGCGATACTTTCGCCAAAAAGCATATCCATCGGCAGTCCGGCACCCCATTTTGCGATGACCAATTGGGTCGCGCGCCCGAAGGCGCAAAGGGCATATGCCGCGGCGACAATCGCCAGAGAAATCTTGGGCATGGACGCGCTTCCTTCGGCCCAACCAATCGAACGCGCTCCGCGTTATCGGACCAAGATTGCTCCGACAACGCCGAACTCTAGGTGATCTTTGGTTACCGAAAGGTTAACCCGTCGCTGCCGCGGATCTACCAGAAGCGCACGCGCCCGGTATCGACGTGGATGAATTGCGACTTGCCGTAATAGCCGACGCCGCCCCGTTGTAGCCCGATCGCCGCCTTTTGCAGCTTGCGCAGATCGCGGCCCGGAAGGCTGATATCGACCGCCTTGCCCTGCATGTGCAGGCTCTTCTTGGCCACCCCACGGCTGTCGGCGCGCAGTTTCGCGTTGGTCTTCGGCGAACGGTAGCCGGAGATGACATGGAACGGCTCGTTGGAGTCCATCAAGCGACGCAGGTCGTTCAGCAGGTCGAGCACGCCGACGTCCATCTGGATCGTATCCTCGGCCCGCCAGTCGCGGAGAATATGATTGATCTCCTTCAGAGGGCCGGCCAGGTATTGGCCGTTTTGCCAATACACGCGAGCAAGATTCTCGCCGGTATGAATGTTGTGGAAGCGCAATACGCGCTCGCCACCGACGATTCGCGCCGCCGCGCCCAACGGGCTAAGCGCCGTCAAACCCGCGACCCCGGCGACCAGCAACTGGCGCCGGTTGACCCTCATGAATGTCGTGTTCGTTGCGTTGTCTGTCACGCTGTCCCTCGCTTCGTCTGACTCCCTGCCGCCTCCACCCAGGCTAGCGGCTACACGTTAACCTAAGCTTGGCGTCGTGCCAAGTGCTTGTTTAAGCTCAGACTCTTGGTGAGGCCAAGGCTTCGGCCAGGAGCTTGTCGCGGCCGTAGATATCCTCGCGGAAATAAATACTGCCATCCTTGTTCACCCAATTCGTCAAATAGGTCAGATGAACCGGGATCGTCTGTCCGAGGTTGACGATCTTGCGGTTTCCCGACGCCACTTGAGAATCGATACTCGCGCGCGTCCATTTCGACATCTGGCCGAGCACGATCTCGGCCATGTCGAGCGGGTTCTGCACGCGGATGCAGCCATGGCTGAAACTGCGTTTGGCGCGGCCAAACAGATGCTTCGACGGCGTGTCGTGAAGGTAGATGCTGTGCGAGTTGGGAAACATGAACTTGACCCGGCCGAGGGCATTACCGTCGCCCGAATCCTGACGGAACTTGTAGCTCATGCCGCGCGGCGAGACCTGTGACCAATCGACCGTTTGCGGGTTGACCTCATAGGCATTGGCCGACCAGTCGCTGAAGACGCGAATGTTTTTGCTGGCCAGATAGTTGGGATCCTTCTTGACCGACGGCAGGATCTCGTTGCGCGCGATCGACGGCGTGATGTGCCAATAGGGGTTGAGCACGACATAGGTCATGTTGCCGCTGAACACCGGCGTCCTGTGGAAGGGCGTGCCGACGACGACGCGGGTGTCGAAGATCGTCTTGTCGCCGTCGACGAGCTTGAGCTCGAATCCCGCCATGTTGACGAAAATGTATTGTTGACCAAGGTCGTCGGGCAGCCAGCGCCGGCGCTCCAAATTCATGACCATGGTTTCGATGCGCTCCTCGACCGGGACGTTGAATGCGGCGCGCGTGTTCTTGCCGACCGCGCCGTCCTGTTCGAGGCCGTGCCGATATTGGAACCACTTCATCGCTTCCTCCAGTTCGGCGTCGTAGAACATCGGGTCGGTGGCGTTATCGGCCTTGAGATCGCCATGCGCCAGCAAGCGCCGGCGCAGGATCGGGACCCGCGGATCGGTCATCCCCGGCTTCAAGGTTTCCCCGTCCGGCAATTGCTCCCAACCACCATTCTTGGCGATTTTGCGATATTGGGCGATCGCCTCCACGGTGCGCCGATATTGGCTCGAATGCGGAACCAAATCGTCGAGCAAGCCCGACATGTCGGTGGTCGCGGCGGCGGCCGAAATCAGGGTCGCCCTGTCGGTCTTGCCGTGATCGATGAACAATTCCGGGTTCACCCGACTCGGCGCCACCCGGCCGTGCTTCAGGTCCTGACCGTAGCGCAGCAGGCCGAAGCTCAACTCGACCTCCAGTTCGGCGAGCCCGGCCGTGTCGGTGGCGCCCTCGAGCGCCGATATCCGGTCGACGAAGTATTCGGACGGGACCAAACCATGGGTATCGGCGCTGTGCAGCCGGCTCGAAAGAATCTCTCCGGACATCGTCATGCCGGCTTCGCTCACCCACACGGGTTGGTAGCCACGCCCGGCATAGAACTCGGACAGGACGGTCAGGTCTTCATCGGACCCGGGCTCCATCGATACGTTCAGGAGGTCGAGACGCTCCTGGACGGCGAGTGCCACGCCGGCGGATTGCGCCGACGCGCCAGCGACGGTCAGCACCGAAAAGAGTCCGATCAGGAGAAGGTGAAACGCGCGAAATTTTTCATGCATGGCTTAATCCCGGGTTGATGAAGCAGGGCTGAATGTCGCCACCCAGCCGTCGCCGATCGCGGTCGATTATAGCGTCGCTTGTCGGCACGTGCATCCATCCTCGTTAACCGCCGTGCCGCCGCCGTCAGCGATATCGTGAAACGGTCGAGGGATCGGTTCGAGGTGGCAGCCGGCCCCGTTTCCGAGGCCTTGTATGCGATCGGATGGGAGTATGAGAGCGGTCGGCGATGACCGTTAGGCGACGGCTTCGGCCAAGAGCGGCTTCAGCGACGGGTCGATCTCCCGGGCATTCTGCTCGATGAAGGCCAGAAGGGCGCGTTCGTTGGGATGCAGGCGGCTGTCGCGTCCAATGCGGTCGGCCAGCCATCGGGCTTCGCCTGGATCAAGGTTTTCCCGTTCCATGGCCCCGCGCAACTGGTCCGCCTCGCGTTTCGCATCCTCTTCGGCGCGCCGCGTACCGAATGGGTCGGCAGTGCGCCAGGTCTCGGAGGGATCGAGCCTCGCGACTTCGCGTCCGACTCCAGCCAAGAGCCGACCAATGCCCCGACGTTGCTCGATCCATTGCTCGCGTCGCCGGGCCTCCTTGGCGCTTGGGACGAGCGGCGCGCCGCGCGGAAACAGAAGGTGGCTGGCAACCGCCTTGACGAAAAGGTCACACCATTCCGGCCCATTGTCGGCGTCGGCGGTGGCGTCGTTGAGGTCGAAAAGAATTTCGGCCTCGCGGCGGGTGACGGTGAAGCCGCCACCGCCGGCATCGGCGTATATGACCTTGCGGATCAGGATGACGTCGGCGGCATCGATGACGCCCTGCCGCCGGCCTCGTCCGTAGGCCGCGGTGTCGGGGTCGAGGACGCTGTCGCGGACCGCCCGCAAGGCGATGACCGCGAGGTCCTCGGGGCATGAACGTGCCCAATGAATGACGTTGATCAACAACTCCAATTCGGTGCCGCTGTCGATACGGCCGTCGGCGCAGATGTTGTCGATCAGAAAACGCGCGTTCTCTTCGCTGACATATTTCTTCGGCTCTACCTTCCACACCACATGGTCGGTGAGCGCTTCGACATAGAACGCGTTCCAAGACTCGTGCTTGGCCGGAACCGTGCGGTCGATACGAAAGATAAGCTCGGCCTCGCGCCGATCGGCGACGCCGTCGGCGAAGATGTCGCGGCGTAGCGCCCGAACATCGTCTTCGGTGATCGCGCCCTTGTCGGCAAGGGCGTCAAGCGCGCGCGTGCCGGAAACCGTCTCGTCCATGGCAAATCCTCCGACCGGCCAAATGCCGGTAACGGCGGCCATGGTGGCGGGATTTCGCTAATTTTCCGCTAATGGGAGAAGAGGCGGATCGGGCGTTCGAACGATCAGCGCTCTAGAAAATGTTGCCGAAGATTTTCTTGACCCGGTCGACGAAGCCGCCCTCCGGTTCGCCTCCGGTCGCCGGCGCGGCGGTCGGGACGGTGTCGGCGCCGTCGGTGGCCGGTTCGCCGCCGTCATCGCCGTCGGTGGTCGGGGTCGTGGTGGCGGCAGCGGCGGTCGTGCTCTCGGTGGCCGCGGGAGCCTCGGATACACCTGACGAGGCCGGCGGCGGTCCGCACAGCTCGGCCTGATCGCAGGTGCAAATGTAATCGTCGCCGACAACGCTGCCGGTGTTCGCCACCCAGCGGCATTGCGGGTCACCGCCGCTTGCCTGGGCGCCAACGTCGTCGGCCGGCACGCACTCGCGTCGGGCGCGGTTCCAGACGGTTCCGTCGGGACAGCAGGTGAAACGGTCGGCGCCTTCGATTTCCGCGGGATAGCCGCCTTCTTTGGCGCACATGGCGACGGCATCCTGGACCACGACGTCGGCGCTGACGCATCCGGTCTCGTCCTGGTTCCAGACGTAGCCGTCGCGGCAATTGCACTCGAATTGGTTGGGGCCGCGGATGTGCACGGCGACGCTGTTCGGATAACCGGATTCGCAGACCCGGTTCGAAGCTTCGCGCACCGCATCCTGGCTCACGCAGGCGGCGTTTGCCGGGTCCCACATGTAGTCGCTCGGGCAGACGCAAGTATAACGGCCGGTCTGTGGATTGAACTCATCGACAATGCTGTTCGAGTGTTTCTGGCGGCAGGTCGCCTCGGCCTGGGCCAACTTTTCGGCGTCGCTCAATCCGCACCGCAGACGGCCCGCCTTGAGGTCCTGAAGTCCACGAACCAGGGACACGTGGCTGGCGTTGGTGAGATTGGCCAACAGCAGGTCGATGTCGCCGTGGTTGCAGCTCGACAAGGCGGAATCCACCAGCACCAAAGTGCTGCGCACGCGGTCGGTCTCGTCGAGGCGGGACTCGATCTCGCGCCGCAGGGGCAGGCAAAGCGAGCGATCGATCTGCGCGATCTGGTCCAATTGGTCGAGCGCCTGTTCAAGCCTGGTCTGCGCCGCCACCAGCTGGCCATTCTCGAATAGCGGCCACGCTTCGTCGTTGCGCCGCTGGGCGGTCGAAGCGGGGACCATGACCCGGTCGAGGGCGGCCTTCGTGTTACGCAACAGAACATGGCCTTGTCCGTCGAGCTGCCGACTCATCGAGGTCATGGCCGGAATGTGGCAGAGCGAGATCGCTCCATCGACATATTTCAGCGTCTTGCGTAAAATTTCGATGCGGTCCGCTCGGCGTTCGATCTGCTCGAACATGGCGACGCATTCGGGCCGTTCCGCGAGCTCGCGTCGGGCATCACCGAGGCGCGCCTCGGCGATGTCGATATTGCCCTCGAAATACTGTTGTTTTGCGGCGTCGCCCAGGTTCCACGCCGCGCTCACAGGCCGAAAGTACGAATCGACTTCGCCTTGCTTGCTGCGTAGCAAGCGGTGATCGACCGAGCTGAGCCGCGCCGCCAACCTGTCCAAATCCTCGGTACCGCAGGCAGCCATGGTCCGGTCGGCGTCAGCGAGCAGACCGCGGACGTTGCCAATCTGTTGGGCGGTTGCGGTTACTTGCTGGCGCAATTGGCCGCACACCGCGCCGTTGATCCGCGACAGCGCATCGGCGGCCCGTTGCTGCCGGCTATCGGCCCGGTCCAGGTTGCCGGTCTCGTAATTTTCGCCGGCCTCTTTGAGCGAGGCCAAGGCCTCCGACAGGGGGTCGGCCATGGCGGCAACGCGGTTGCCGGCCTGGGCGAGGAGAACATAGGTCTGGCCCTCGAGCGTCGAGCCGACGGCCTGGAGATCGGGCAGGCTGCAGGCGGCGACCGCCTGTTCGACCTGATCAAGGGTTTGCGATGTCGTTTCGATCGTGGCCAGTTGGGAGGTGACGCCGGTGCGCATGCCGTCGCACAAATTGTCCTCGATCTTTGCGAGCTCTTCGGCCGCCGCCTTATAGGCGATCGCCGCGGTCGACAGGTCGCCGGCGTCGAATGCGGAGCGCGCCCGTTCGCTAAGGTTATGGGCCGCGGTCGCCGGCGTGTTGACGGCGGCTATCCGGGTCAGGCGGCCGGCCAGCAATGTATGGCCGTGACCTTCCAATTGTAACCCCATGGCCGTCATCGCCCGAATTTCGCAGGCCGCAATCGCCTCATCGACGCGGGACAGGGCCGTGCGCATGCGGTCGATCTTGCCTAAGCGCTGAGCAATTTGTTCCTTGAGCGGGGCGCACGACTCGATCCGCGCCAATCGGTCGCTGGCGTCTTTCAGCGTCTGTTCGGCGTCGTCCAGCCGTCCGGCAAGATAATGGTCGACCGAACCGTCGTTGAGCGTGTTGGCATCGGCCACCGGGGCGCCGATGTCGAGCAGGGCGGCGCGCTTGGCGACCAGGAGGGTGTGATCGGCGCCCTCGAGCCGGGCCGCGAAGGCTCTCATATCCGGCACGTTGCAGGCGGCGATCGCGCGGTCGGCGCCGGCCAGTTTTCCGCGGACGTCGGTGATGCTGTCGAGCCGGTTCGCGACCTGCGTCCGGATCGGCGCGCATTGGGTCATTTCGGCGATCGTCGCAAGGCTCGCCAAGGCCTCGTTGGCGCGTGCCTCGGCGGCATCGAGATTGCCCTCGACATACTGGTTCTCCGCCGTGTCGGCGAGCCGGCGCGCGGTGGCGACCGCGTCATCGATATTGCCGATCGTGCCGCCGCGGGCGGTGAGCAAGATGTGCTCTTCTTTCACTAGGCGATCGCCGATGTCGCCGAGATCGGCGACGACACAGGCGGCGATTGCCCGGTCAGCATCGACGACCAGGTTGCCCACGCGATCGATCTCCGCCAGCTGTTGGGCGACGCTGTCGCGAATCGACGGGCACAGCTGCAGGTCTTCGATCAGGGCGAGGCGCGATTCCGCATCGCGCAGCATCGCCTCGGCGTCATCGATCTCACCCTTTTCGAACGGTACCCGGGCACCGGTGGCGAACGCGCGGGCCGCGGCGGCCGGCGTATTGACGGCGTCGAGCGCCGCTTTCTTACTCGTCAGCAAGCTACCGGTCTCCGCTTCGAGCCGGCGGCTGAGGGCGGTCATCGCATTGATGTCGCATGCCGCAACCGAACCGTCGGCACTGGCGACCAGTGTCATTTGCCGATCCACTTCCCGGCGCTGCTCGGCGACGGTCTGACGCACGTCCAGACAACGCTGGACATCGGTAATGCTTGCGAGTTGCTGCTCCGCCTCCGTGAGATCCGTCGCCGCCTGCTCAAGCCGGCCGGCGACCAACGCCGCTCCCGCCGCCGCGCTCTTTTGCGCCGCGATCGCCGCCGGCTCGGCCATGCTCTCGAGGGTCTCGACGCGTCCGGTTAGCAAGACATGGGTCTGCCCGGCGAGTTGCTGGCGCAGCGAGGTCAAGGCCGGGATATTGCAGGCCTCGATCGCACGGTCGACCTGGGCCAGGACCGTGTTGAGGCGCTCGATCTTGGCCAAGGCGGCTTCGACGTCCGCCTCGCGCTCTTCGCAATGGGTCTGCTCGGCCAACACCAACAGCGTCTTGGCTTCGTCGAGCTTGCCTTCCTCATAGCGCAGGCGCGCGGTTTCGAACGCGGTATTGGCACGATTGAGCCGTGACAACTCGGCCACCACCTTGCGGCCGTCCCGGTCGATCTGATCGCTCATGCCGACCAGGCGCCGAAGATGATTGCGTATCGATTCAAATCTGCAGGCCGCGATTGCCGCCTCCGCGTCGGCGACCGAAAGTGGCCGGCGGCTAGCGGCGACATCGGCAAGGACCGGATCCCCGACCGCGACCGTTCCCGGGACGCCGCGCTGTGCGGCAACCGAAAGCGTTTCCGGATCGGTGACATCCAGGTCGGATAATTGCCGCTTCGCCGACAGGACCGGAAGCGCGACCAAATTGCCGATTGACGGCGGTGTGGCCTCCGTGCGCTCGATCGCCGCGCCGACGACCAACGGCGCGCTGATGCTGATCGCGTCGGGCGGCGCGCGCAAACCCGAAACCGCGATCTCGGTCGCAGGCGGCACCTCGATGTCGCGTTTTTGCCGGGTCGCGCTCAAATACAGGGCCAGCAAATCGGGGAATCCCGATTCTTTGGGCGCCATCCGCAACGGTCCCACCCGGATGGCGATGGGATCGAAAATTGCGATCTCGCCGCGGGCCACCGGCCGAGCGGAGACCCGTATGCGCTTGGCCTGTGGCGGCTCGATGATGTCGGGAACGACGTACGGCGCGCGCGCGTCTCCGCTCCGCGAAACCGGAGCCGAGGCCCCGGTCGTCGAGGTTTGAGCGTTCGCCGACAGGCTCCCGGCCGCCATCGCCACCGTCAATGCGACTAGGGTGCGAAGCCAGAATGCGATGCCGCGTTGCATTACGCCGTCACCACCGCAACTCCAATCTGCTTATTCGCCCACCGACGCTTAGTTGCCGAAGATGATGTACTTGGCCCAATCGTCGATGATCTTGAAATCCTCCGAGGTGTAACAGTGGAGTGTCCGCTCTTGTTTCTGACCCGGCTCCAACAGCAGTGTCAGCGCGGTGCCGCCCTTGCCGTCGCTAGAAAACGGCAAGGCGATTTCGGAGAAATAGTCGCTCGCCGTGCCCATGTCGTCGAGCTTGATCTCGCCACGGTAGACCCGAAGATAGTCGTCCCTATAGCGCATCATCGCTTGTTTCAGTCCGTTCGCATCCTCGCTGCACAGACAGTTGAAGGTGAAGGTCACGGACGCATCGGCGGGCTGAAGTTCAACGTCCTTCTGGATGCCCTCGGCACAGGCGACCGGGACGACCACGGGCTCGCGCTCGCGCTGGATCGACAATAGCGGTGATTTACGATCGCCGGTGATCTCGCCGTTGCCGTCTTCGCCGTCCTTGGCGGCAGCGGGTTGCTGTTGCTCGGTCTGAGCAATCGCCGCCGGCGTAATGCCGAAAACAAATGTGGCGGCGAACAAACCGGCCAAGGCAACCGCCGCGCCCTTGGCCCACCGCCTGGCGGTGCCAGGTTTAGTAGTCATCACATCGTCTCCCGATTTTGACTTGGTCGTGCACGATCAATCGAACGTGTTGAGATCCTCCAGGTCACCAAGGTCGTAAGTCGAAGGATCGTCGGTAATCACGATCTCCGGCTCCTCGATTGCGCCTGGGGGTGGTGATTCGGTGGTTTCCTGAACAGCCTCGGAGCCGCCCTGACCTTCGAGTTCGGCCTCCAGGCGCTGGACCAGTTCGTAGGTGACTTCTCCGGTCTGCTCGATGTCTCTCTCATCCTGATAGCTTCGGATTGCGCGTGTGGTACTCGGTCCCATCGCGCCGTCCAAGGGTCCCGGATCGTATCCCAAGGTCGTTAAGGTGCGTTGAACGCTCAGGATGATGTCGCCGTTGGGCTCCCAATTCGGTGGCGGCTTGGCGCCTTCGGCCGCGGCCGCCTCTTCCTCCGGGGCGGGCGGCAGCTCTTCGGTCGCCTGAACACGGATCAGCGACGAAGGCGGCGATACGGGCGCCGCGGCATCGACGCCGCGCGCCATCAGCAAATACGAGATCGTGGCGACCTGGACCGGCGCGGGCCGCGAGGTTGCGCACCGTTCGTCACAAGTCTCGATCGCCGCCGGCGCCGCCGCGAACGCGCTCGCCGCGGGAAGCATGAGACCTATGGCCGTTACCGCAAACCGGTTCATTTGCTACTCCTTCCCTCCAGTAGGATTTTGGGTGGACCGCCGCAAAACGATTCCGTTCCGTGCCCGATGACAGCGGAAGCCTGTCGTCTCCCTTGAAGCAATACCCTTATTAACGCCCGCCAACCGGCCGCATCATGCCCGACGAAGGCGTCCCAACGCAAGCTAAAGACCTATTTCTGTTCAACATTCTTTGCTGGACCAAGTCCAAAGCGCTATGCGTTCATGTAGCACCATTCTGCCGGAGGCATTTCTCGCCATGACCAGAAAATCGCCGCGGAGCACATCCCGAATGCGGTCGAGGCGGTTGACGCCGTCATGGCGAAAACGGCCCCGGCCCGACAGGGTTGCGTTCGGGCGGGCCTCCGCGTCGTTGCCGTCCTCACCCGATGCGTCGGCATCGCGTTTCGGACGGCGCCTTGCGGGCCGCCGCGCCCAACCCGCAACAGAATTGATTCTACATGAACACATAACACTCTAGAATCCAGTGTACGGCGACGGCGTGGGAGCTTGGTGTGACAATGACCTGACCCGAGGCGCAAGGTGTCTGTTTGTGACGAGGAATTGAAGACGACGCCGTGGTGGTGGGAGGCCGCGCCCCGTCGCGCCGTCGTTCCCGCGGAATTGCCGCCCGAGGTCGACGTCGTGGTCATCGGCGCCGGCTACACCGGCTTGTCGGCGGCTTTGACCTTGGCGCGGGCGGGCCGCGGCGTCCTGGTGTGCGAGGCGGGAGATTCCGGGGCCGGGGCCAGTTCGCGCAATGGCGGGATGATCGGCAGCGGTCACCGCTTGAGCTTCGCTTCGCTGGCGGCGCGCTACGGCGAGAGCCGGGCGGTTGCCATCCTGCGCGAAGGCGGCAATGCGCTGGAATTCACGACGGCTCTGATCGAGAGCGAGCAGATCGCCTGTCAGTTCCGCCGTACCGGCCGGTTTCGTGGCATTTGCCGCGCGGTCGATTACGAGCCGGCGGCCCGCGAGATCGACCTGCTACGCCGCAAGATCGGCCTCGACGCGGATATGGCGCCGCGCGCGGAACAGCGCCGGCACGTGGCGACCGATTTCTACCATGGCGGATGCGTCTATCATCGCCATGGGGGCCTCCATCCCGGTCTGTTCCACGACGGTTTGCTCGAACGGGCCCGCGCCGCCGGCGCCGTCGTCGCGGCGGCGACACCGGTCACCACGGTGACCCGTGACGGCTCCGGGTTCGTCATCCAAACCGGTCGCGGATCAGTCCGCGGCGGCGCGGTCATCGTCGCCACCAACGGCTATACCGGCGCCGCGACGCCGTCGTTGAGGCGACGCATCATTCCGCTGTCGAGCTATATCATCGCCACCGAAGAACTGCCCGCCGACCGGGTCCAGGCCCTGTTTCCCAGCGGCAGCATGATCGTCGAGGACAGGGCGGTTCACGGCTATTATCGGCCGTCGCCGGACGGGCGGCGCATTCTATTTGGCGGCCGCGCGGCGCTCCACGCGATCGACCCCAAGCGCGCCGGCCGCCGCCTCTACCGCTACCTGATCGGACTCATGCCCGATCTCGACGGCGTTGGGATCACGCACAGCTGGACCGGGCACATTGCTTATACGCGGCGCGACATGCCGCATCTTGGCGTCCGCGACGGCATCCACTACGCGCTCGGCTATTGCGGCTCCGGCGTCGCCATGGCGCCCTATCTCGGCTATCGCATCGCCCACAAGGTTCTCGGCACGACCGAAGGTGATACCGCATTCGACGGCGTCGATTTTCCCGCCGTGCCCTTCCTCGCCGGCGATCGCCGCATGCTGCCGCTTCTCGACCTCTATTTCCACGCCCGCATGCGATTGTTCGGATAGCCCGCCGCAGCGGTGCCGATCGGCGGTCCGTCGATCGCCGGCATGGCGCTCAGGCGGTGCAGCACGAAGTTACCCCCGGCGCCGTCATTCCACCGTTGACAGTTTCGCGAATCCCATGTGTGCTGAGTCTCAGATTATCAGCGGTCACCGGACCGCCGAAAGGAACAAACCCGATATCGCATGCGAGAGGGAGGCACGATGAAACGCCCAAACAAGACATTCCCGGTGAGCACCTTGGCGGTCGCCGTCATGCTGGCGGGCGGCCTTTTGGCCGGCAGCGCGTCGGCGAAGAACCTGGTCTATTGTTCGGAAGGCAGCCCGGAAGGGTTCAACCCGTCGCTGTTCTCCGCCGGAACCACGTTCGACGCATCCTCGCGCAACGTCTTCAACCGTCTGGTCGAGTTCGAGCGCGGCACCACCAACATCGTCCCGGCGCTGGCCGAATCGTGGGCGGTCTCCAACGACGGCCTCGAGTACACCTTCGACCTGCGCAAGGGCGTGAAGTTCCACACCACCGACGATTTTACGCCGACGCGCGATTTCAATGCGGACGACGTCGTCTATACCTTCGAGCGCCAGCTCGACCCCAACCACCCCGATCACCTGGTGTCGGGCGGCTCTTACGAATATTTCATCTCGATGGATATGCCGAATATTCTGAAATCGGTCGACAAGGTCGACGACAACACCGTCAAGTTCGTGCTCAACAAGCCGGAGGCGCCCTTCATCGCCAACATGGGCATGGATTTCGCCTCGGTTCTGTCGGCCGAGTATGCCGACAAGATGCGCGCCGCCGGAACGCCGGAGAAAGTCGACCTGAACCCGGTCGGCACCGGACCCTTCCAGCTCGTCAATTATCAAAAGGACGCGGTCATCCGCTACAAGGCCCATCCCGATTACTGGGCCGGCGCCGCGCCGATCGACAATTTGATCTTCGCCATTACGCCGGATGCTTCGGTGCGCTACCAGAAGCTCAAGGCCGGCGAATGCCAGGTGATGCCGTATCCCAACCCCGCCGACCTCGATGCCATGAAGAAGGAGGCCGGCATCAACGTCCTTGAACAGGAAGGCCTCAACGTCGGTTATCTCGCCTTCAATACCGAGAAGCCGCCGTTCGACGACAAACGCGTACGCAAGGCGCTCAACATGGCGGTCAACAAGGACGCGATCATCGACGTCGTCTTCCAGGGCGCGGGCAAGGCGGCCAAGAACCCCATCCCGCCGACGATTTGGTCGTACAACGACGATGTCGTCGACTACCCCTATGATCCCGAGGCGGCCAAGAAGCTACTCGAGGAAGCGGGGGTGTCGGGATTGAAAACCAATATCTGGGCGATGCCCGTGCAGCGGCCCTACAACCCTAACGCGCGCCGCATGGCCGAGATGATCCAGGCGGACTGGAAGAAGGTCGGGGTCGATGCCGAGATCGTCAGTTTCGAATGGGGCGAATACCTCAAGCGATCCAAGAACGGAGAGCACGATACGGTGCTGCTCGGCTGGACCGGCGACAATGGCGATCCGGACAATTTCCTGTTCGTCCTGCTCGGTTGCGAGGCGGCCAAGGACGGGGCCAATCGCGCGCGCTGGTGCAACAAGGAGTTCAACGATCTGCTCCTCGAAGCCAAGGCGACACCCAACCTCGAGGCACGGACCAAGCTCTACGAGCAGGCCCAACTGATCTTCAAGGAAGAGGCGCCGTGGGTAACGATCGCCCACTCGGTGGTGTTCAAGCCGGTCAGCGACGACGTCGTCGACTTCCGCATCGATCCCCTCGGCGGGCACGTCTTCTACGGGGTCGACCTGAAGGAATAAGCGCCCAGGTAGCGCGGCCCCGACGAAACGCCTGATCTGTTTCGCTGGGGCCGCGGCGCCGGCGCCCCGCCATGCTGCGCTATCTTGCGGCCCGGTCACTGTTGATTTTGCCGACCTTCATCGGCGTCACGCTGATCGGATTCGCCTTCATCCATCTGATACCCGGCGATCCGATCGAGGTCATGGCCGGCGAGCGCGGGCTGTCCCCCGAACACCACGCCGAGTTGATGGCCCGGCTCGGCCTCGACAAGCCGTTGTCGGAACAATATCTCGGCTATCTGTGGAACCTGCTGCACGGCGATCTGGGCAAATCCCTGGTCACGCGGAGGCCGGTCCTCGACGAATTCCTGACCCTGTTCCCGGCGACCTTCGAGCTCTCCGTCACGGCGATCATATTCGCCATCGGGATTGGCCTGCCGGCCGGCCTGCTCGCCGCCGTTCGCCGTGGCTCGGTGGCCGACCACACGGTCATGGGGGTGGCGCTGACCGGCTATTCGATGCCCATCTTCTGGTGGGGGCTGTTGCTCATCATCTTTTTCTCCGGCTATCTCGGCTGGACCCCGGTCTCCGGCCGTATCGCCGTTCTCTACTATATCGAGCCGGTGACCGGGTTCCTGCTTATCGACACCCTGCTGTCCGATCAGAAGGGCGCGTTTCTGTCCGCCCTCCATCATCTCATCCTACCGGCCATCGTGCTCGGCACCATACCGCTGGCCGTGATCGCGCGGCAGACCCGTTCGGCGATGCTCGAAGTGCTCGGCGAGGACTACGTGCGGACGGCGCGCGCCAAGGGGCTGCGGCCGGCTCGCGTGGTCGGGCTGCATGCGCTGCGCAATGCGCTGATACCCGTCGTCACCGTCATCGGCCTACAGGTCGGCGTGCTGCTCGCCGGCGCCATCCTGACCGAAACGATCTTCGCCTGGCCCGGGGTCGGCAAATGGCTGGTCGATTCGATCTTCCGCCGCGATTATCCCTCGGTCCAGGGCGGCTTGCTGTTGATCGCCAGCCTGGTGATGATCGTCAATCTGATTGTCGACTTGCTCTATGGCCTCATCAACCCGCGGATCCGTCGTGGCTGACGACGCCCTGAAATCGTCCGCGCAGACCGGCCGCGCCGATTCCGCGCCACCTTCGTGGCTGCGCGAGTTCTGGTACTATTTCAGCGACAATCGCGGCGCGGTCGCCGGCCTGGTCACGGTGGCGATCATAACGCTGCTGGCGATCTTCGCGCCGTTGGTCGCGCCCCATCCGCCCAACGAGCAGTATCGCGACGCGCTCCTCCAGCCACCGGTCTGGGAGGCGGGCGGGAGCTGGACGTTTCTCCTCGGCACCGACGCCACCGGCCGGGACATCCTGTCGCGGCTGATCTATGGCGCGCGGTTCTCGTTGATGATCGGCTGCGTCGTCGTCACCTTGTCGCTGTCGTTGGGCATTGTCCTCGGCCTGACCGCCGCCTTCTTCCGGCCGGTCACCGAGTTCGTCACCATGCGGGTGATGGACGTCATCCTGTCCGTCCCGAGCTTGCTGCTGGCCTTGGTCATCGTTGCCATCCTCGGCCCCGGTCTGATCAACGCGATGTTCGCCATCGCCGTCGTCTTCGTCCCGCACTTCACCCGGCTGGCCCGCGCGTCGGCGCTCACCGAAATGCAAAAGACCTATGTCACGGCGAGCCGGGTCGCCGGCGCCGGGACCCTGCGCCTGATGTTCAGTACGGTGCTGCCCAACTGCATGCCGCCGTTGATCGTCCAGGCGACGCTCAGCTTCTCATCGGCGGTCCTGGACGCCGCGGCGCTCGGCTTCCTTGGCATGGGCGCCCAGCCGCCGACCCCGGAATGGGGAACCATGCTGGCGGACGCCCGCGAATTCATCCTGCGGGCGTGGTGGGTGGTCACCTTCCCCGGCTTGGCCATACTGGTCACCGTGCTGGCGTTCAATCTCATGGGCGACGGGCTGCGCGATGCGCTCGACCCCAAGCTCAAGCGAAGCTGAAACGATGGCGCTGCTCGAAATCCGCAACCTGTCGGTCGAGTTTCCGACCCTCGCCGGAAGTTTTCGCGCCGTCGACGGTGTCGATATGAGTGTCGACCCCGGCGACGTTCTCGGCGTCGTCGGCGAATCCGGCTCCGGCAAGTCGGTCACCATGCTGGCGGCAATGGGTTTGCTGCAATCGACGGCCCGTATTCGCGCCGACCGCATGGTCTTCGACGGCCAGGACCTGCTCGGCCTCCCCGCCGCGGCGCGGCGGCGCATCATCGGCAAGGACATGGCGATGATCTTCCAGGAGCCGATGAGCAGCCTCAATCCCTGTTTCACCGTCGGCTTCCAAATCGTCGAAGCGCTCCGCGCCCATCTTGGCGGCACCCGGGCGGCGTGCCGCGCGCGCACCATCGACCTGCTCGCGCAGGTCGGCATCCCGTCTCCCGAACAGCGCCTCCGTGCCTTTCCCCATCAGCTTTCCGGCGGCATGAGCCAGCGCGTGATGATCGCGATGGCGATCGCCTGCAATCCCCGCCTGCTGATCGCCGACGAACCGACGACCGCGCTCGACGTGACCATCCAGGCCCAGATCCTCGACCTGCTGACCGACCTCCAGCGCGATACCGGCATGGCCTTGGTACTGATCACCCACGACATGGGCGTGATCGCCGAAACCGCTCAGCGGGTGACGGTGATGTATGCCGGCCAGCCGGTCGAAGCGCGCAGCGTCGGCGACCTGTTCGATCGCCCCCGCCATCCCTATACCCGAGCCCTGCTCGATGCCCTGCCCGAACAGAGTGCCGGCGCCGAACGTCTGCCGACCATTCCGGGCGTCGTGCCGGGGGCCGGCGACCGCCCGGAGGGATGCCTGTTCAATCCCCGCTGCAAGCTCGCCGAGGAACGGTGCCGTACGGTCCAACCCGGGCTCGAGTACAATGCCGATGACGCCGTCCGCTGCTTTTTTCCGCTCGCCGCCGACGGCGAGGAGGCGCCATGAACGGTGGCGCGTTGTTGCGCGCGGCGGATCTCGGCCGCGATTATATGATCAAGCGGCGCCCGCTGCGCGCGGTCGACGGCGTCAGCTTGTCGCTGACACCGGGCCGCACCTATGCGGTGGTCGGCGAATCAGGCAGCGGCAAGTCGACCCTGGCGCGGTTGGTGACGATGATCGAACCGCCGTCCGCGGGCCGCCTCGAGATCGCCGGCAGCGACGTCGTGGCCGCCGACCGGTCGGCGCGTCGGGCCTTGCGGCGCGAGGTCCAGATGGTGTTTCAGGATCCCTACGGGTCGCTCAATCCGCGCAAGAAGGTGCGCGCCATCGTGCTCGAACCTCTCGTCATCGACGGCGCCTTGAACGCCGCAGAGCGGGGGCGCCGGGCGGAGGAGATGATCGCCCAGGTCGGGCTCCGCCCCGAGCACCTCAACCGCTACCCCCATATGTTTTCCGGCGGCCAGCGGCAGCGCATCGCCATCGCCCGTGCGCTGATGCTGCGCCCGCGTATCGTCGTCGCCGACGAGCCGGTGTCGGCCCTCGATGTGTCGATTCAGGCCCAGGTTCTGAATCTGTTGAAGGATCTCCAGGACGCTTATGATCTGGCCTATCTGTTCATCTCTCACGACATCGCCGTGGTACGGCACATGGCCGACGAATTGCTGGTGCTTTATCTCGGCCGGCCGGCGGAGCAGGGGCCGGCGAAGATGATTCTCGCGCGGCCGGCCCATCCTTATACGCGGGCGCTGTTGGCCAGTACGCCGTCCACCGATCCGACGCGGCGCGGCCGCAGCCAGGCGCTCCACGGTGAAATTCCGTCGCCGCTCGACCCGCCTTCGGGATGCGCCTTCCATACCCGGTGCGGCCACGCCACCGACCGTTGCCGCACCGAGCGTCCGGACATGCGCGAAATCGCCGGGCGCGAAGTCGCCTGTCACCACGCCGAGACGGTTCTGGCGGGGCTCGAAGAGTCCGCCACCAAAGCGTAGATTACGCCGATATTTCTGACCCAAGCTGCCGGGCCGGACAAAGGGGTACAAGGAATGAGCGATAGCGTGGAAATTTTCGGCGAACTCGAACCGGAGCCACGGCTGCTGATGGGGCCGGGCCCGGTCGATGTCTACCCGGCCGTGTTGCGGGCGATGTCGGCGCCGATGCTGGGCCAGTTCGATCCCCAGTTCTGCGACTACATGAACGAGGTCATGGCGCTCTACCGCCAGGTCTTCCGGACTGGCAACCATTGGACATTTCTGGTCAACGGCACCGCCCGCGCCGGTATCGAGGCCTGCCTGACCTCGATGATCACGCCCGGCGAAAAGGTGCTGGTGCCGATCTTCGGCCGTTTCGGTCATCTGCTGAAGGAGATCTCGGAGCGTTGCGGCGCCGAAGTGGCGACCATCGAGACCGATTGGGGCACGGTGTTCGATGGCGACGCGATCCGCGACGCCGTCCGCGCGCACCGGCCGCGGGTGGTGGCGCTGGTTCACGGCGACACCTCGACGACCATGGCCCAGCCTTTGGCCGAGGCCGGCGCCATCTGCCGCGAGTTCGACGCCCTGCTTTATGTCGACGCCACCGCGACCCTCGGCGGCAACCCCGTCGAGGTCGACGGCTGGCAGCTCGACGCGGTCACCGCAGGATTGCAGAAATGCATGTCCGGTCCGCCCGGCTCGGCGCCGACGACGATCAACCAGCGCGTCGTCGACGCGGTCAATGCACGCAAGCATGTCGAGGAGGGTATCCGCGCCAGCGGTCAGGACGAGGGCGGCGGGCCGCGCATCCAATCGAACTATTTCGACCTGCCGATGCTGATGGATTATTGGAGCCCGCAACGGCTCAACCACCATACCGAATCGACGACCATGCTCTATGCGGCGCGGGAATGCGCGCGCATCGTCCTGCGCGAGGGGCTGGAGGACGGGTTCGCCCGTCACCGCTTGGCCAGCGACGCCATCCGTGCCGGGCTCGAAGCGATGGGCCTGGAACTCTACGGCGAATCGGCCCACCGTATGGCCAACGTGACCGGCGTCCATATCCCGGGCGCCGTCGACGGCGACAAGGCACGGGCCGAGATGCTGACCGATTTCGGCATCGAGATCGGCACCTCGTTCGGGCCGTTGCACGGCAAGATCTGGCGTATCGGCACCATGGGCCACGTCTGCCGCAAGGCCAACATCCTGCGCTGCCTGTCGGCGCTCGAAGTGGTGTTGCGCCGCAACGGCTACGCGCCGCCCGCCGGCGCCGGCGCCGATGCCGCCTACAAGGTCTATGGCGCGTAGTGCTCGAAGCCCAATCGGCGATCAGGGAGGAAACAATGGCTACGAAGCACGTCACGGTCGAACGCGCGGGCGCGGTCGCGATCGTCCGCTTCGAACGCGCCGATTGCCGCAATGCGTTCAGCTTGGCGCTCATCGAGGAACTCACCGAAGCGGCCGATACCGTCGCCGGTGACCGGGATTGTGGCGGTGTCGTGCTGACCGGCGGCGGCGGGGTCTTCACCGCCGGCCTCGACCTTCGCGACCCAGGCTGGCGCCGCGCCGACGGGCAAACGCTCGAGGCATGGCGGACGACGATCCGCGCCGGCAATCGGCTGTGCGCGGCGTGGGCCGCTGTGCCGCAATGCACGGTGGCGGCGATCGAAGGCTACGCCGTCGGCGGCGGACTGGCGTTGGCGTTGGCGCTCGACTGGCGGGTCATGGGCCGTAGCGCGTTCGTCACGTTGCCGGAAATCGAAATCGGCCTCAACCTCGGTTGGGGCGCCATCCCAAGGCTCACCGCGCTGGTCGGACCGGCGCGGGCCAAGCGGGCGGCGATCCTGTGCCAGCGCATCGCCGCCGACGAGGCCCTGCGATGGGGTCTGATCGACGACGCGGCGGACGACGGCGAAGCGGCCGATCGAGCGGTCGCGTTGGCCGAGCGGGCGGCATCGATGCCCGTCACCCCGGCACGGATGACGAAAAAGACCGTCGATGCCTTCGCTTTGGCGCTGGCGCCGCTCGCCGAGCACATGGACGGCGACCAGGGCGCGCTCACCTTCGAGAGCCCGGAATTCACCGCAACCCTCGAACGCTTCGCCCGTCGTTGAACGAATCGCGTTTTATGACACTTGCGGTTCCCGCACGACCCCGCGGGCGCGGCTGCGGCGGATGCCGGCGAGGGCGTCGCCGCCGATCGCCGCCAAGACCAAGGCGCCGCCGAGCAGCGTAAAGATCCCAGCGGTCTCGCCGAGAAGGAGCCATACCCAGAGCGGCGCCAAGACCGCCTCGCCCAAGCCGATCAATGGAATTTCAGCGGCCGGCACCGAACGCGAGCCGGTGGTGATGAACACCAACGCCAGGCCAAGCTGGGCGACTCCCATGGTCAGCGCGAGCAGCATGTCGCGGAAGTCGAGGGCGATACCCGACCCGTCGATCAGGCAAAGGCCGCCGGCGACGACGATTCCGATGAACCCGGCCAACACGGCGCAGGGCAGCATGTCGCCGACCCGGCCCCAGCGCAGCCCGATCGCGAACAGCGCATAACCGAGGGCGGCCACGAAGCCGGCGACGTTGCCCCACAGATAGCCCAGTGACAGGCCTTCGGCGACCATGACGCCGACGCCGGCGAAGGCGGTGAAGATGGCGATCCAGGTCGCCGGGGCGACGCGTTCGCGGAGGATCAGCCAGCCCAGGATTGCGGCGAGGAAAGGCGCCGCGGCGAGCAGGAACATGGCGTTGGCGACGGGCGCCACCTGGATGGAAACAACGATGCCGCAGAAGGCCAGGGCGAGGCCGACCCCGCCGATCATGGTCGCCGGACCGAACCCGTCGAACACCGCCAATACCCGTCCCCGATTTCGCACCGCGACCACCAATATCAGGAACAGGGTCAGGCTGATCGAGCGGTAGAACAGCAGCTGCCATGCGGTGGCGTCCTCGATGAGGCGAACGAAGACGCCGATGCTCGACGATGCGGTGCCGCCCAGCAACACCAACAAGACGCCGGCGCGGTAGTTTTGGCTAGGCTGAGATTGGGCGGTCGCCGGATCGATGAATACCTCCCTGCGCCGGCGGGGTCGTCGGCCGGCCAACCGGAAGCTTGTTATCATGACCGCCGACGAATGCGCGAGAATTACCTGGCCGATGGCACGCATCGTCATCGACGCGGGCCGGTCGGCGCGGCGTTATTCGCCGAACCTCATACCTCGATCTCGAGAAACGCTTTCAAACGCAATAACTTAACTGATTGCCACCATTTCGATCTCGAAGGTCAGGTCCTTGCCGGCGAGCGGATGATTGGCATCGAGCGTGACCTTGTCGTCGTCCGCCGCGACCACCGTCAGCACCAATTGGGCGCCGTCCGGGGCCGAGGCCTGGAGGCGCGCGCCGGGACTGATATCGATCTCGGCCGGAATCTGGGCACGGTCGACTTCCTGGACCTGGTTCGAATCGTGTTCGCCGTAGGCATCGGCGCAGGGGATCTCGACCGTTTTCTTGTCGCCCACCGCCATGCCTGTCGCAGCGGCGTCGAACCCCGGGATCACCTGTCCGGCCCCGATGGTGAATTGCAAAGGTTCGCGGCCGTTCGAAGAATCGAACTCGGTACCGTCGGCGAGGCTGCCGGCATAATGGACTTTAACGGTGTCTCCAGCTTTGGCGTGCGACATGGAACCTCCTTGGCCACAATACGGGCGAAAAACGTGATGGCGATCGGACGAGAACGGAAATTGGCGCGACGGCGGCGACCCTAGCATGCGATTTCGCGCGACTCTACCGTGCGGCCGAAGGCCGGAAACGGCGGGTCGCGGTAGCTGTCGCCGTGGGCATCGGAATCGAGTTATACTGAAACGTTCGCAGTGGGGAGGTCAGGCAATGAATGAAGCCCTCAAGCCGCAAAGCGACGAGCGCATCATCCGCACTCATATGGCTCATGAGCTCGACCCGCCGATCGGCCACTGCGCCAAGATCGGATTGCTGGTGCTCGCATCGGATCACACGGTCGAGCACGAATGGCGTTTGGTGATGAACCGCGACGGTGTCGCCGTCTATGGCGCCAGGCTTTACAACTCGCCGACGATAAACCCCGAAACGCTGGCCGCGATGGCCAACGAAATCGGCAAGGCGACCAGCCTGATCCTGCCCGGCGTCGACCTCGACGTGGTCGCCTACGGCTGCACTTCAGGCGCCATGACCATAGGCGAGGACCGGGTCTTCGAGCTGATCCGCGCCGAGCGTCCCGGCGTCGCCTGTACGACCCCGATCACCGCCGCCCAGGCCGGGTTCAAGACGCTTGGCATCGAGCGTATCGCGCTGCTCACGCCCTATGCCGAATCGGTCAACGAAATGATGCGAGCGTATCTCGAGGCGCGGGGCATTGCAGTGCCGGTCTCGGGCTCGTTCAGCGAGGAAAGCGACAACGTCGCGGCGCGTATATCCCAGCGTTCGATCCACGATGCGGCGCTGGAACTCGGCGCCTACGACGACGTCGATGCCGTATTCGTGTCGTGCACCAGCCTGCAGGTCAATGCGGTCGCAGGGCCGGCGGAAGAGGCACTCGGCAAACCCGTGCTGTCGAGCAATCTGGCCATGGCTTGGCATGCGCTGCGGCTGGGCGGGGTCGACGACGTCATTCCCGGCTATGGCCGGCTGTTCACGCACTAACTCCCGCGTGCGGCCCTTCGGTTTCGTGGTATCCCCGGCTTAGGGAGGCGCGACCATGAACATGGCGGCGGTGATCCATGAAAAGGGCGGCCCCGAGGTATTCCGCTGGCAGGAATGGCCGGTCGGCGATCCAGGACCGGGAGAGGTGCGGTTGAGGCACGCGGCGATCGGTGTCAACTATGTCGACACTTACCATCGTCGCGGCATGCCTCATCCGTGGCCGGTGCCGCCACCGCCGGTCGTGCTCGGGCTCGAAGGTGTCGGCACCGTCGAGGCGGTCGGCGACGGCGTCACGGAACTCGGCGCAGGCGATCGCGCCGCCTACGCCATGCCGCCGCTCGGCGCGTATAGTCAAAGTCGTATTATGCCGGCCGAGCATCTGCTCAAGGTGCCGGAAAATATCGACGACGAGACCGTCGCCGGCATGATGCTCAAAGGCTTGACCGCACAGTATCTGTTGCGCCGGACCTATGTCGTCGAGCCGGGTGACACCATCGTCGTCCACGCCGCCGCCGGCGGTATGGGCCTCATTCTGTGTCAGTGGGCCAAACACCTCGGCGCCACGATCGTCGGCACCGTGTCCAGCGACGAAAAGGCTGAAGTCGCCCGCGCCGCCGGCTGCGACTATCCGGTCGTTTATACGCGTGACGATTTCGCTGCCAAGGTCAAGCAAGTCACCGACGGCGAGGGGGTTCCGGTGGTTTATGAATCGATCGGCAAGGATACTTTTGACGGATCGCTCGATTGCCTGCGTCCGCTCGGCGTCCTGGCCTGCTTTGGCCATGCTTCGGGCGCCCCCGACCCGGTCGATGTCATCGAGTTGGGCGCACGCGGGTCGCTGTTCGTGACCCGCCCTGCGATCATGCACTACATGGCGAAACGAGAGGACATGACGGCGGCGGCCGCAGAGTTGTTCGACGTCGTCGGCTCGGGCGCGGTGAAGATCGCCGTCAATCGCGTGCTGCCGTTGCGCGAGGTGGCCGAGGCCCATCGCGCGATCGAGGAACGGCGCACCACCGGTTCAACGGTCCTCAAGCCATTCGACTAGGGCGGTCGCTTTGCCGCCTGGCGGAATTCGCTGACGTCAAAGACCTATTCAGGCATCCCGGCGGAACGGAGCAGGTCGAGATAGGCGTCGAGCTGGGCATCGTCGCGGTAGACCTCCGAGATGCGGATCTGCCGGAGCGTCAGGTGGGGATGTTTGAGCAGCGCCTGGGCGACGTGGGCGCGGGCCTCGTCGTTGCGGCCGGTCTCCTCGTAAATAGCGGCGAGCCTGAAATCGGAAAAGATGTTGTCGGGGTTGCGCCGCATCCGCTCCTTCTCGCCGGCGATGGCCTCGTCGAACCGCCCCAGCGCCCGGTACACCAGGCCGGCGATACCGAGATACCAGCCGGAATAGAACGGCGACAGCCGCATCGCCTGTTCGATCCGACCGAGCGCTTCTTCCGGCCGCCCGCAATAGACCAGCGTCATCGCCAGCGTCGTATAGCAATCGGCAATATTGGGGCCCAGTTCGACCGCCCGCTCGCCGTATGACAGCGCCTCCTCGAATTGCCGCCTGATCAGGGCGATCAGGCCGACCACCGCATGGGCGTCAGGTTGCGCGTCGTCGAGGGACAGGCTGCGCTTGGCGAATACGTCGGCTGTCTCGAGGACGTCGGCCTCCTTGGTCCAGCCGAACCGCACGTCGTTGTAGTGCGACCAGCCGAGAAGGCTCCAGGCGACGGCGAAATCCGGATCGAGTTCGACGGCGCGTTCGAGCAAGTCCCGCGCCCGCGCGTTGTCCTGCCGGTTGAAACGCCGGAGCAGGTTCAGGCCGCGGGAATATGACTCCCAGGCGGCCATGTTCTTCGTCTGCCGCCGTCGGATCGCCACCTGTTCGCCTTCAGTGAGCTGCACCTGCAACGCGGTGACGACCTCGCCGGTGATCTCGTCCTGGAGGTCGAAGATATCGGCCAGGTCGCGGTCGTAGCGCTCGGCCCACAGGTGGTGGCCGGTCGCCGCCTCGATCAGCTGGGCCGTGATGCGCAGCCGGTTGCCGGCCTTACGGACGCTGCCCTCGAGCACGGTTTGGACGCCGAGCTCCTCGGCGACCTGACGGATATCGGGTGACTGGCCCTTGTAGGCGAAGGACGAATTGCGGGCGATTACGAACAGCTCCGACAGCTTGGAGAGCGCTGTGATGATGTCTTCAGCCAGCCCGTCGGCGAGGAACGCCTGTTCCGGATCGTCGCTCATGTTGTCGAATGGCAGCACGGCGATCGAGGGTTTGCTGCGCGAATCGGTATCCGGCGCATTTGCTTTTGCCGCCTTGGCGGCTGTCGGGCCGCTGTCGAGAATGATGCGAAAGACACGGACCGGCTCGGCGATGTTCTTGAGGCGCTGTTCGCCCTGGTCCTCGCAGTCGATCTCGGCTTTGCCCTTGATCTGTTCGAAGACCGCGGCGGATATGCAGATGCCCCCGGGCTCGGCCAGCCCTTCGAGACGGGCGGCGACGTTCACCCCGTCGCCCAGAATATCGTCGCCGTCGATGACGATATCGCCCAGGTTGATGCCGACGCGAAAGGCGATGCGTCGGTCCTCGGGCATGTCCGCCTCGCGGACGGTGACCGCCCGCTGGACCTCGACCGCGTTGCGGACCGCGTCGACCACGCTGGGAAACTCGACGAGGACGCCGTCGCCCATGGTCTTGACGATTCGCCCGTCGTGGCGGGCGATCGCGGGGTCGATCAGCTCTTCGCGAAGCGCCTTGAAGCGCGCCAGCGTGCCCTCCTCGTCGGCACCGACGAGACGGCTGTAGCCGACGACGTCGGCCGCAAGTATCGCCGCCAGGCGACGGATCATGGCGGTCCCCCCTTCCGGCCGGGAGTGTATCGATTGGCAATGGCGGAATCCATCCCACGTCTCCGCGGCGCGAACATCAGGATCGCCCGGCCGCCGGGCCGGTTCGGTCGTGGTGATGAACGCTGTTGTTTCAGGGTTCCTCGTGGCGGCCGTGGCCGGGTTTCACCGTCCACCGTCAAAAGTCGCCGGGCGCCACCTGTAGGCATTTGATGCCGCTGTCGCGCCACATCTTGACCACCCGGCTGCGGTCTTCGAACACCATGTAGGGTTCGCCATGACGCTGCCGGATCGCCCGCAGGATCCCCGCCTTGACGACGGAATCCTCGCGATGATCGTCATGCCGTCGAAAGTAGATGTCGTGGTACCTGATCTCGTGCCGCTCGAGCCAGGCGATCGTGCCCGATCTTTGATCGTCGGCGCGGCCGGTAACGATGACGATATGGTTGCCGCCGTCGTCCCATAGCAGCCGGTTGAGATAGACGATTTCGTCATGCGGCAGGTCCTTCGACGATTCGGCGAAGAAGGCATCCCAGTTCTTTTTTCGCTGCTCGAGGTGATGCAGGCGGTGGTCGACATTGGCGAGCGTGCCGTCGATGTCGAAGATGATCACGCGTGGCGATGAATTCTTATGGTCGCGCATGGCTGGTTTCCGAAAATCGTTGGCTGGCCGGGCTGCTGGTCTTGCGCCTGCGACACTCTCAATCACCGCCGAAGCGAGGTCCGCGCAGGGAAACACAGACCTCGGAACGGGGACAAGCCCGATATTTGTCACCGGAGCGTGAGGAAGGGCCGGCTATGATCGAGCCCGGTTGGATGCGTCCCTGGAGGACGTGCGATGAGCGTGACGTTGACCATCGAGTATGGCAATGGGGCTCAGAAAATCTTTGCCGAACTGCCTTTCAAAGTGACCACCCTGCCGCCGCAGCCCAATGGCGCGGTTCATGTCCACGATGCCCTCCACCATGCGGCGGCCGTCGCGCCGGGCCTCGATTTCTCGATCGAGGAGCAGTGGCTCGGCGGTAACGAGGGGTCGACGAATCGCGCCGGCCTGGTGCCGCTGGCGATCACCGAGATCGATGGTGTCGGCGGACCGTGGCAGGTCACGATCAACGCGCAGCCGGTCACCCTTCAGAAGCAAATGACCGGCCTCGGCATATTTCCCGAAGACGCCGGCGCCCTCGCCGATGGCGATCGAATTACGGTCGCCGTGCACAAGTCATAAAGCGAGGCCCTCTAGAACCGTCCCACCTCCGTGCCCGCAAGATCATAACCCGCATCGCGGCCGGCGATCAGGTCGGCGGTGATCCGCGCCGAACCGCAGGCCATGGTCCAGCCGATATGACCGTGGCCGGTGTTGTACCAAAGATTGTCGTGCCGGCCGCGGCCGAGCACCGGCGGCCCGTCGGGCGTCATCGGTCGCAGGCAGGCCCAATAGTCCGGCCGCTCGTAGTCGCCCGCTTCCGGAAACAAATTCTGCGCGACGCGGCGCATGGGCGCGAAATCTCGCGGCTGGAAGCTCTGGTCATAACCGCTGAACTCGGCGGTCGCGGTGGCCCGAAAACGATCGCCGAATCGGCTGAAGGCAATCAGGCTGTGCTCGTCCAGGACCGGCACCGCGGGCGCGCCGTTGCGGCCGGCGACCGGGATCGTCATTGAATAGCCCTTGGCCGGATAGATCGGCAGCTTGACGCCAACCGTCCCGGAGACGAACGGGCTGTAGCTGCCGAGCGCCAGGACGAAGGCGTCGGCGGTCACCGGACCGGCGCTGGTCTCGGCGGCGGTCACGCGGTCGCCCTCGGCGCGGAGGCCGCTGATATCGGTATCCGCCTGAAACACCGCGCCCAGCGCCTGCGCCTGCTCCATCATCCGTTCGGTAAACAGCCGGCAGTCGCCGCTTTCATCGCTGGGACAGAAAATGGCGCCGGCGAAGCGGTCCTGGCTCGACGCCAGGACGGGTTCGATCTCGGCACATTTGGCCGGCTCGATGGTCTCCATGGCGAGCCCGTTGTCGCGCAGCAACGCCGCGTTGGCGGCCGCCGTTTCGAGGTGGGCGGCATCGCGATAGAGGTAGAGTACGCCGCGCACCGTTTCGTCGTAGGAGATGCCAAGCTCTTCGCGCAGCGCCTTCAGTTCGTGTTGGCTGTGGAGGCAAAGCCGCAACTTGACCAACGTGTTGGTCCGGTTCCTGGCGGCGGTGCAATTGGCCAGGAAGCGCAAACCCCAGGCCCACATCCGCGGATCCGCCTTGAGCCGCCAGCGTATTGCCGCGTCGTCCCGGGTCAGGGATTGCAGCAGGATTATCGGCGCCCGCGGCGATGCCCAGGCATAACAGTGGCCCGGGGCGATATAACCGGCATTGGCGAAGCTGGTCTCTTGCGCGACCGAGCCGTGGCGGTCGAGGACGACGACTTCGTGGCCGTCCTTGGCCAGGTACCAGGCGGTGGTCACGCCCATGACCCCGCCGCCGAGTATGGCGACCTTCATGGTCGTTCTACCGGCCGGCGACGACGGTGATTTCGACGAGGAACTGGGGAGCGGCGAGGAGTGTCTCGACGCAGGTCCGAGCCGGGGCATGTCCGTCCGGCACCCAGGCGTCCCAGACCTCGTTCATCGGCGCGTAATAGCGAATATCCGACAGCCAGATCGTGGCCGACAGGATCTTGGTCTTATCGGTGCCGGCCTCGCCGAGATAGGCATCGATCTTGTCGAGAATTTGCTGGGTCTGGCCGGCGGCGTCGGCCGAGGCGTCGTCGCCGACCTGCCCGGCCAGAAACACCAGATCGCCGTATTCGACGATCTGACTCATTCGCGTGGCAACCCGTTGGCGTTTGATCTCCGGCATCGGATCCTCCCGTTAGTCGTGTGGCGCCGAGCCTTTATCGCGGCTCGTCGCGTGCACCTTTGGGCGGGGTGAGCGTGATGTCAATACGGCAGGCGCGGGATCAGATTTCGTTGCGGGCGCGGATCAGGGTCCAATAACCGAACAGATTGACGGGCTGGGTTTCGATGACGTCGAGGCCGGTCTCGGCAACGAAGTCGGCGAGCGGGAAATCGGGCCGGAAGCCGAGAAATTTCGACAGCGGCGCGAGCAATGTCTCGAAACCCCGCACCAGCCAAAACTCGTTTTCGAAATGGTTGACGATAAATATGTCACCGCCCGGTTTGCAGACCCGGCGCATTTCTTCCACCATCTTCTTCGGATCCGGCACCACGGACGCGACATACATGGCGACGATCTTGTCGAAGCTGGCGTCGGGGAACGTCATCGATTGCGCGTCCATGACCGTCAGGTCGACATTGTCGATATCCTTCCGTTCGGCCCTCTTCTTCGCCTTTTCCAACATGCTGGGCGTGAGGTCGATGCCGACGACCTCGGTTTCACGCGGATAGAAGGAAAGCGAAAGTCCGGTTCCCACGCCGACCTCGAGGACGCGGTCTCCGGGCCGGCATTTCATCAATTCGACCGCCAGTTTGCGCCCGTTCTGGACGATGCCGGAAAAGACTACGTCGTAACCGGGCGCCCAGCGGTTGTACGATTTGATGATACTGGCGTTGTCCATCGCGGCGATCTCGGGGAAACATTGCGCGCTGCGCGCCGACGGCCTCCTAGAATGGGGCCGATACGGCTTGGTTGCAAGGGGGCGTCTTCGTATGGCGCACATTTTCTGGATGTGGGCAGGTGCCGGCCCGCGGTTTTTTGGCGCTCGCCAGACGGCGCAATGAACGCCACGCCACGCGTCTTCACGGCCTCTTGATCGGCCGCCGAAAAAAAATCGAAGATTCCAGTTGACGTTTTTTTTGCTTCGACTTACTTAGGGTGGCGTAGCGCCGATTTGATTGTCAGATTGCTGGGCGCTTTACAAATGCAGCTAAAGAGGCCCTCGGATTCCGCCCAGCCTCTGCTGCGGCGGATTTTTTTTGGCCTGGTCCTCCCTGACGGACCCGCGGGATTTGATAGGGCAGCTTGCACCGCGACATCAAAGCTAAAGCGCCACGGGGAGTGCTCCGTGGGCCCTTTGTTGAGTGGCAAGGAGCGTACCCGGTGCAATATTTCCCTCTCTTTCTCTCTCTCCAGGCGCGTCCGGTGGTGGTTGTCGGCGGCGGCGAACCGGCCGCCCGCAAGATCCGGCTGCTGCGTAAGGCGGACGCCTTGGTCACGGTCGTCGCCTTCGATGTCGTTGCCGAAATCGACGCGCTGGTGAATGACGGTACGGTTGCTTGGGTGCGCCGCGGCTTCGTCGCCGGTGACCTGCGGGACAAGGTTCTTGCCATCGCCGCCACCGGCCGGGAGGCGGTCGATGCGCGGGTCGGCGAAGCGGCGCAAGACGCAGGCATTCCGGTAAATGTCGTCGATCGCGCCGACCTCTCCACTTTCGTCACGCCGGCGGTCGTCGATCGCGACCCGGTCGTGGTCGCCATCGGTTCCGGTGGCGCGGCGCCGGTGCTGGCCCGTCGCCTGCGCGCCGCTATCGAGCGCCTGCTGCCGCAGCGGTTGGGCGCGCTGGCGCGTTTCGCCGAATCCTTTCGTACCGCGGTCAAGGCGACGACGACCAGCGATACCGAGCGGCGACGGTTCTGGGAATCGTTTTTCGACGGGCCGGTCGCGGCGCGGGTCCTCGACGGCGATATCGCCGGTGCCCGCGAGCAGATGCTATCGCTGATCAATCGGCCACAATCGGATAGCGGAGACGCCGGATCGGTTCACATCGTCGGCGCCGGTCCCGGCGACCCTGAGCTGCTGACGCTCAAGGCGCTGCGGTTGCTCGAAAATGCCGACGTGGTCATTTACGACAAACTCGTCGGTGCCGGCATTCTCGACCTTGTTCGGCGTGATGCGGAGCGGATCTTTGTCGGCAAGAGCAAGTCCCGCCACACCAAAACCCAGGCCGAGATCAACGACTCGATCCTGGCCCACGCCCGCGCCGGGCGCCGGGTCGTCCGGCTCAAGGGCGGCGACCCCTTCGTCTTCGGACGCGGGGGTGAGGAAGTCGCGTATTTGCACCGCCACGGCGTCACCGCCGAAGTCGTGCCCGGTATCACCGCGGCCAGCGGTTGCGCGGCGGCGACCGGTATTCCGCTCACCCATCGCGATCACGCCCAGGCTGTCACCTTGCTGACCGGTCACGTCAAGGACGGTGCGTCGGACCTCGATTGGTCGACGCTCGCCGGGCGCGGCCGGACATTGGTGATTTACATGGGCGTTTCGGCGGCGGCCCGGATTGCCGCGCGGCTGATCGAAAGCGGATTGGACGCGGCGACGCCGGTCGCCGTGATCGAGAACGGCACCTTGCCCAGTCAAAAGGTCGCCATCGGCAGGGTCAGCGAGACCGCGCGCTTGATCGTCGCCGGCGATATCACGGGACCGGCGGTGATCGTCATCGGCGACGTCGTCACCGCGGCTACTGTCGAGACGTTGCCTGAATTCGCGCGCGCCGTCGGCGCCAACTGAGGAGTTTGCCATGAGCCAACAGGTCGTTACTGCCAACCGCTTGCGCGACGGAGCGGTTGTCTATCTCGCCGAGGACGGCACCTGGACCGAAAGGATCGACGAGGCCCGCATCGCCGAGGACGCGGAGTTTGCCCAGGAGTTGCTGGCCACCGGGGAGGCCGCCCAGCGCGACGGTATCGTCGTCGAGTCCTACCTGATCAAGCTCGGCGACGGATGGCACCCGCAGGGGTGCCGCGAAACGATACGCAGCAAGGGCCCGTCGGTGCGGTTGGACCTCGGCAAGCAGGCCTACGGGAGCTAATCGCGCGATGTACCAGTACGACCGATATGACACCACCCTGGTGCGCGAACGCGTGGCCCAGTTCCGCGGCCAGGTCGCGCGCCGCCTGTGCGGCGAGCTGACGGAGGAAGAATTCCGGCCGCTCAGGCTGATGAACGGTCTTTACCTCCAACTCCACGCTTACATGCTGCGCGTCGCGATCCCCTATGGCACGCTGTCGTCCCGCCAGTTGCGGCAGTTGGCCCACATCGCGCGCAAGTACGACCGCGGGTACGGTCACTTCACCACCCGTCAGAACATCCAGTACAACTGGCCGCGGCTGGTCGACGTTCCCGACATCCTCGACGATCTCGCCGAGGTCGAGATGCACGCCATCCAGACCAGCGGCAATTGCATCCGCAACGTGACCGCCGACCAATATGCCGGCGCCGCGGCGGATGAGATCGAGGACCCGCGGGTTTATAGCGAGATCATCCGGCAGTGGTCGACCCTGCATCCGGAATTCTCGTTCCTGCCGCGCAAATTCAAGATCGCCATAACCGGCTCGCCGAACGACCGCGCCGCCGTGCGCGTTCATGACATCGGCCTCCGCATGCACCGCAACGCCGATGGCGAGGTCGGGTTCGAGGTCATCGTCGGCGGCGGCCTCGGCCGCACCCCGATGGTCGGCCCGACGATCCGCGAGTTCCTGCCCAAGCGCTACCTGCTCAGTTACCTCGAGGCGATCCTGCGCACCTATAACCAGCTCGGCCGCCGCGACAACATGTTCAAGGCACGGATCAAGATCCTGGTCGCCAGCGTCGGTGCCGAGGAATTCGCCCGCCTGGTCGAGGAGGAATGGCAGCACATGAAGGACGGTGCGCTGGCGCTGCCGGCCGACGAAATCGCCCGCATCGAGACCTTCTTCGCGCCGCCGCCGTTCGAGACGCTGGCGGCCGCGGATGCCGCGCTTGCCGCGGCGCGTCGCGCCGACGAGGCGTTCGATGATTGGAACCAGACCAATGTCGTCGCCCACCGCCAGCCCGGCTACGCCATCGTCAATCTGTCATTGAAGCCGATCGGCGGCGTGCCGGGCGATGCCAGCGACCGTCAAATGGATGCCGTCGCCGACCTCGCCGACCGTTACAGTTTCGGCGAGATTCGCGTCACCCATGAGCAAAACCTGGTGCTGGCCCATGTGCGCCAGAAGGATCTCGCCGAACTCTGGCGCGAGCTGTCGGCGATCGAGCTGGCGACCCCCAACATCGGCCAGGTCAGCGATATCATCGCCTGTCCGGGCCTCGACTATTGCAATCTTGCCAATGCCCGCTCGATTCCGGTGGCACAGGAGATCAGCGAGCGGTTTTCCGATCTCAGCCGGCAGCACGGCATCGGCGAACTCAAGATCAAGATCTCGGGTTGCATCAACGCCTGCGGCCACCATCACGTCGGCCATATCGGCATCCTCGGCGTCGATAAGAAAGGCGAGGAATTCTATCAGATCACGCTTGGCGGCAGCGCCGACCAGAATGCCTCGCTGGGGGCAATCGTGGGTCCCGCCTTTGCCGCCGATCAAGTCGGCGATGCGGTCGAAACCATCGTCGAAACCTATGTCGGCCTTCGACACAACGGCGAGCGCTTTCTCGACACCTACCGTCGGATTGGCGCGGAACCCTTCAAGGAGAAGCTCTATGCCCCTCATTAAAGGTGGAAATACTGTCGTCGATCAGTGGCGATATGTGGACGACGCCGATGACATCATTCCGCACGGCCCGGTCATCGTGTCGCTGACCCGGTGGCGGGAACAGAAGGAATCCCTGCGTGCCCGGAGCGGACCGCTCGGCATCCGGCTGGCCGCCGATGAACCGCCGGTGGAGATCGCCGACGAGCTCGATCGTTTCGATTTGGTGGCGCTCGAGTTCCCGGTTTTCCGCGACGGCCGCGCCTATTCCTACGCACGGCTGCTGCGCGAGCGCCTCGGGTTCGACGGCGAGCTGCGCGCCGTCGGCAACGTGTTGCGCGACCAGTTCCTGTTCCTCCACCGCTGTGGTTTCGATGCCTTCGAGGTGGCCGACGATCGCCACGCCGGGGCGTGGCTGCAGAGCATCTCGGAGTTTAGCGTGTGGTATCAACCGGCGACCGATTCGCGGACCCCAGTGTTGGCCCTGCGGCAGGCTCACCAAGCGGCGGCGGAATAGGAGGTCGACGCGCGATGACGGCGTTGCCAAAACCGGTCGGGTACAGCACTCCGTGTAAGGAATCATTGTCGGACCGCGCGGCAATGCTCGATGGCGACTATACCGCGATCGACGCCGGTGACGTCGTCGAGCGTGCGATCCGCCGGGACTTCGCCGGGCGGATCGCGGTCGTATCGTCATTCGGCGCCGATTCCGCCGTCCTCCTCGACCTCGTGGCACAGGTCGATCCGACGACGCCGGTCATCTTCCTCGATACCGGAAAGCTGTTCTGGGAAACCCGGAACTATCGCGACATCCTGGTTGCCCGCCTCGGTCTGACCGACGTCCGATCGGTCGAGCCGTCGTGGTATCATCTCGCCAAATACGATCCCGACGGTACCCTGCATCGCTCCGATCCGGATCTGTGCTGTCAAATCCGCAAGGTTCTGCCGCTCGACGATGCGCTGGCCGGATTCGACGCCTGGATCACCGGGCGCAAGCGGTTCCAAGGCTTTGATCGCGACCGGCTGACCATGGTCGAAGTCGAAGAGGGGCGTTTCAAGATCAACCCCCTGGCCGGATCGAGCCGGGTCGAAATCACCGCCCGCTTCGTCGAACGCGACCTTCCCTATCACCCCCTGGTCGGTCACGGCTATGCCTCGATCGGGTGCCAGCCGTGCACCGGCAGAGTGCAGGATGGCGACCCGGCGCGGTCGGGACGATGGGCGGGCAGCGCCAAGACGGAATGTGGCATCCATTGCGCGCGGTGGTTCGAACCGGCGGAGGACATCGTATGACGGCCGCCGGATATGCCGGCGACATCACGTCGCGCGAGGCTTGGGATTTGCTCGTTGCCGATGCCGATGCGGTGTTGGTCGATGTGCGTTCGGACGCCGAATGGAGTTTCGTCGGGCTGCCCAATCTCGAGCAGCTTGGCCGGTCGCCGGTCTGTGTCTCGTGGCAGACCTACCCCGACATGGCGCTGAATTCCGGCTTTACCGAAGAGTTGTCCGCCCACGGCGTATCGCCGGACAAGTCCGTGCTCCTGCTGTGTCGTTCCGGCCAGCGCTCTCGGTCGGCCGCGCAGCTGCTGACGGCGCACGGCTATGAGAAATGCTTTAATATCGCCGACGGGTTCGAGGGCCCGCCAGACGACACCTATCATCGCGGCACGATTACCGGCTGGAAGGCCTTGGGCTTGCCGTGGGTGCAAGGATGACAAAGCCATGAGCAAGAGCAGTATCCATCGTCAACGCCGCCGACGGCGGGCGACAAATCTCGTGCGTGGCGGCCTGACCCGCAGCGAATTCGGCGAGACCAGCGAGGCGCTGTTTCTTAACTCCGGTTTCGTCTACGACAGCGCGGCCGAAGCCGAGGCCCGTTTCAAGGGCGAGGCCGAGGGCTACGTCTATACCCGCTACGGGAACCCGACGGTGACCATGTTCGAGCAGCGCATGGCGTTGCTCGAAGGGGCCGAGGCCTGTTTTGGAACCGCCAGCGGGATGGCCGCGGTCTTCGCCGCGCTGATGTGCCAACTCAAAGCGGGCGATCATGTGGTCTCGTCGCGGGCCTTGTTCGGCTCCTGCTTTTTCATCGTCACCGAGCTGTTGCCGCGCTACGGCATCGAAACCACCCTTGTCGACGGGCCCGACCTCGGCCAGTGGCGCGCGGCCATGCGCCCCGGCACCAAGGCGGTGTTTTTCGAGACGCCGTCGAATCCGACCCTGGAAATCATCGACATGGGCGCGGTCATCGACCTTGCCCATGCGGTCGGCGCCTCGGTCATCGTCGACAATGTCTTCTCGACGCCGCTGCAGCAGCAGCCGCTCGAATATGGCGCCGACATCGTGGTCTATTCGGGCACCAAGCATATCGACGGCCAGGGGCGATGCCTCGGCGGCGCCATTCTTTCGACCGCCGAGTTCCGCCAGGAGACATTGTTGCCGTTCGTGCGCCATACCGGCCCGGCGCTCAGCCCGTTCAATGCGTGGGTCATGCTCAAGGGCTTGGAAACGCTCGAGCTCAGGCTCGACCGCATGTGCCGCAACGCGGCCCACCTCGCTGCCTTGCTCGAGGCCCATCCGTTCGTCTCGCGGGTCTATTATCCGGAACTTGCCAGCCACCCGCAGCACGAGTTGGCGATGGCCCAGATGGCGGCTGGCGGGTCGGTGGTCAGCTTCGACGTCAGCGGCGGTAAGGAGGAGGCGTTCGCGGTCCTCGACAGCCTCGAAATCATCGATATTTCCAACAATCTCGGCGACACCAAGAGCCTGATCACGCACCCGGCAACGACGACCCATCGGGCCATGGGCGAAGAGGGCAGGGCGCGGATCGGTGTCGGTGACGGACTGGTCCGGGTTTCGGCCGGGCTCGAGGACATCGACGATTTGGCGGAAGACCTATTGCTGGCACTCGACGCCGCCGCCAAACGTCACGCCGCCTGATCGGCCTCGTCAATCGGTTTTGTCGGCGTCAGTGCACCCGCTGTTCGGGCGCCGATTCCAGGACCGCATCGGCAAAGCCGATCTTGGCGTCCCAGTCCGCCGACTCGACGGCATCGATCAGCAATTTGCAGACATTGTGCATCAAGCGGTTGTCGAGCCGCAGTGTCGCCTCGCCGCGTTTGCGGAATTTGAACTTGAGGACAAACAGGTCGTCATCTTTGCGCGTCGCCTCAAGGCCCGTCACGAGAACCGGTTCGTCACCCAACGGCGACTCTTTACCCTCGACATGGAATTCTTTGGTGAACGACTTCTCGTCGACCATGCCTTCGTGCTGGAACGACATCATTGCCTTTTTGTGCTCCTCGTCCTCGACCTTTCGCACCTCGGGATTGGTCATCAACAATTTTTCGATCGCCGGCCACATCCCCTGCAACACGAACCGTCGCGTCAAGTGGAATTGATAGACTTTGTCATCGCGCGTACTGAAGCGAAACAGTATGCGGTCTTCGGCGGTGACGAAGGCGACGGAGATTTGGCTCAATCCGTTGGACATGATGGGCAGCAATCCTCGTGCTGTCGGTCGGGCCGACCATACGTCAATTCGCGAGGATTGAGTATCGAAGCTTCGACCGGGGCGGACGAAAAAAGGGGCCGGGCAATGCCCGGCCCCAAGTCCCTGCGTTTGGAGGGGAGGCTCCCAAGGGGACGAAGGAGCCTTCCTGGCACGGGGTCCGACCAGGGGAGAAGCCGTAACCCCGTCTATGTCGGCCAAGGGGATGAGCCGACATATCACTTATATAGGTTCGCACGCCGAACCTTAAAGTGATTGATATCACATTTCACATGATATCGTCCTCTATTATGCCAGACTATTAGGCAATTTTGTGGCAAAAATCGTCGCCGCGTTCACATCATTCGTGTTTGAAATGCTCGACCAGGCTTTCCAGGCGCTCGACGTCATGCACGATGAGTGCGCTTTTCTCTCGTGATACCAAGCCATTACGGGAAAGATCGCCAAGCACGCGGGCGACCGTTTCGCGGGTTGTGCTGACCCGGCTGGCGATATCGGCATGAATCGGCGCCGGATCGATCACGGCCTTGTTGTCGTCGTGCTTGCCATGGCGCGACAAACGGAGCAATTCGGCGTGGACCCGGTTATGCGCGCCCAGGGTGCTAAGGTCCATGATTCGGTCCGTCGCTTGCCGAATTACCTCGGCCAGCCGCTCCACGATGGCCAGCGACACGTCCGGATTGTCTTTCAGTATCTGCTTGAAAACATTGGGTGAAAGCGCCGCCACGACGGTGTCCGACAGGGCCACGACCGAGGCCGATCGCGGTTGTCCGTCGACCGCCGACAATTCGCCGAAAAAACCGCCGGCATCGAGATCATCGAAACTGACCTCGCGGCCCGAGAGGGAGAAATTCACCACCCGGACCCGCCCCTTGGTGACGAAATAGATGTCACGCGAATCGCTGTCACGGTCGATAATCTGTTCGTGCGCGGCGAAGCGGCGCCAAGTGCATTGCTTGGTGAGCTTGTCGCGGGTGACTTGGGGCAAATTTGCCAGCAGCTTGATGCCGTCCAAGTTTTCTGTGTTGTTTTTGGCCACGATATTCTTCCCATTGGCGCCACAACAGCGGCGTCACGCGTGAGCGGATTTCCAATTATCACACGATTCCTTGAAATTATCATTCTTTGGCGGTGCAACTGAGAGAATTTTGTGTCTTGCGGCGCCAAATACCGTCAACTATAGTGCGCTGCAACAATCTTGTGCGGCGCAAAATAATGGGGGATGCATCGACCATGGCACCGGAAGGCACCAGCGCAGCTAAATCGCAGCCGATTGATGACCTCCATGGTTGTTATCTCGAGGATCTTGCGGTCGGCATGACCTCGACCTTCGCGAAAACGGTGACCGAATCGGATATCATCCTGTTCGCCGGGATATCCGGTGACATCAATCCGCTGCACCTCAACCATGAATTCGCCAGCGAAACGATGTTCAAGGGCCGGATCGCCCACGGCATGCTGACCGCGAGTTTCATTTCCACGGTCCTCGGCACCAAGCTGCCCGGGCCCGGCTGCATTTACGTGCGCCAGGACCTGAACTTCAAGGCGCCGGTGCGGGCCGGCGACACGGTAACCGCCCGCGGCACCGTTACCGCCATCGATGTCAAGCGCAACCGGGTCACCCTGTGGACCGAGTGCCGCGTCGCCGATCGGGTCGTGCTCGACGGGGAATGCGTGGCGATCGTGCCATCGCGCGCCGCCTGACCGGCGCGGACGAATCGCAATTCGACGCTGAAATCCTGATCAATCCCAGGTAAATGTGTGGTCCGGCAGCGGCCGGCAGCGCTCGACTTGGGGGAACGCATCCATGCGCGTATTGCGTCACTACGAAAATGTGCCCGATTCCGCTCGCGGCAGCGTGGCGGCGATCGGCAATTTCGATGGCCTTCACCTTGGCCACCAAGCGGTGTTCGGCGCGGCGCGGAGCGTAGCGCAGGAAACCGGATCGTCGTGGTCGGTGATCAGCTTCGAGCCGCACCCCTACGACGTGTTCCATCCCGGGACCGCGACGTTTCGCCTGACTCCGTTTCGGATCAAGGTGTCGCTGCTCGACGAGCTCGGCTTGGACACCGCCTTCGTGCTGCCGTTCGACGCCGCGCTCTACCGCAAGTCGGCGACCGATTTCGTGACCGAGGTTCTGGTCGCCGGTCTCGGTATTTCGCATCTCGTCATCGGCGCGGATTTCGTCTTTGGACGCCATCGTGGCGGCGACGCCGATTTGATGGCCAAACTGGCCAGGCAAACGGGATTCGGCCTGTCCATCCTCGAAAAAATCACCGACGCCGATGCGCTGCCCTATTCCTCGACCAAGGTTCGCCAGTACCTGACCGCAGGCCAGCCGCGTCTGGCGGCGACCCAGTTGGGGCGCGCCTGGGCGATCGAGGGCCGTGTCGAGGCCGGCGACAAACGCGGCCGCACGATCGGCTTTCCGACCGCCAATATCGCGCTCGGCGAGTTTCTCGTTCCGGCCGAGGGGGTCTATGCGGTGCGGGTCGGAATCGTGGGCGAGACGGGGGTCGCCTGGCGCGATGGAGTCGCCAATGCGGGTCGCCGCCCGACGGTCGGTGGCGATGGCGTTCTGCTCGAGGTTCATCTCTTCGATTTCGACGACGATCTCTACGGCAAGTATCTGCGGGTCGCCGTCATAGATCACCTCAGGGCGGAAAAGAAATTTGACGGCATCGATCAATTGAGGGCACAAATCGCTCGCGACGCCGACCGGGCGCGCACGATATTGGCGACGGACAAGACCGCGCTCGAGATCGGTGTCACCCGGCCGCCGTCGGTCGCCGCCAAACGGATCGCCTTATGAGCACCGACTATAAATCGACGGTCTTCCTGCCGAAGACAGATTTTCCGATGCGGGCGGGGTTGCCCGAGCAGGAACCGCGTCATCTCGAGCGGTGGGCCGAGATCGACCTCTTCGGTCGCTTGCGGGCGCGATCGAAAGGGCGCGAGAAATTCATCCTCCACGACGGGCCGCCCTACGCGAACGGCCATCTGCATATCGGCCACGCGCTCAACAAGATTTTGAAGGACGTCGTAAACCGCGGACAGCAGATGCTCGGCAAGGACGCCCATTATGTCCCCGGCTGGGATTGCCATGGGCTGCCCATCGAGTGGAAGATCGAAGAGCAATACCGCGCCGACGGCAAGGACAAGGACGCCGTGCCGATTGTCGAATTTCGCCGCGAATGCCGCGACTTTGCGGAAAAGTGGATCGATATTCAACGGATCGAGTTTCAGCGCCTCGGCGTCGTCGGTGATTGGGAATCGCCGTACACGACGATGTCCTATGCGGCCGAGGCGCAGATCGTGCGCGAGATCGGCAAATTCCTGATGAACGGGAGTCTCTATCGCGGCGCCAAGCCGGTGATGTGGTCGGTGGTCGAGAAGACGGCGCTCGCCGAAGCCGAGATCGAGTATCACGATCACAAGTCGAATGCCGTCTACGCGCTGTTCCCGGTCGTCGAAGCGTCGTTCCAGGAACTCGACGGGGCGGCGATTGCGATCTGGACGACGACGCCGTGGACCATCCCGGGCAACCGGGCGATCTGCTACAACCCCGAGCTCGATTATGTCGTGATCGAGGCCACCGAGATCGCCGACGAGGGCCTGGATATGGCGGGCGACCGCTTCGCCGTCGCGACCGACCTGCTCGACGAGGTTTTGGCGGCGGGCAAGATCACTGGGCATCGTGTGCTGCGCGCCTTCAAGGGCGACGCGATCGCCGGGACCAAGTGCTGGCACCCGCTCCACGGCCAGGGCTATGAATTCGAGGTCCCGCTTCTACCGGGTGATCACGTCACCGTGGACCAGGGGACAGGGTTCGTCCACACCGCGCCCGGGCACGGTGCCGAAGACTACGAGATCGGCGTCCGTTACGGGCTCGAGATACCCTACACAGTCGGCGATGACGGCACGTTCTACGATCATGTGCCGCTGTTCGCCGGCAAGCACGTCTACAAAGTCGATGGCGACATTGCGGCCGCGTTGCGCGATACCGGGGCGCTGCTTGCATCCGGGACACTGGTCCATTCCTATCCCCATTCCTGGCGCTCGAAGGCGCCGCTTATTTTCCGCAATACGCCGCAATGGTTCATCTCGATGGAGACCAATGAGTTGCGGCGGACCGCGCTCGATGCGATCAAGCAGACGCGATGGGTGCCGGCGGCCGGCGAAAATCGCATCGCGGCGATGATCGAAACCCGCCCCGACTGGTGCATTTCCCGACAGCGTGCGTGGGGCGTTCCGATCGCGGTCTTCTTCGACAAAGAGAGCGGTGAGCCGCTGCGCGACCAGAACGTGGTCGATCGGGTGGCGGCCGCCTTCGAGGACGAAGGCGCCGATGCGTGGTTCCGTGGCGATCCTGAGCGCTTCCTCGGCAACGACTACCCGGCCGACCGCTTCGAACAGGTCATGGACATCGTCGACGTCTGGTTCGACAGCGGCTCGACCCATGCCTTCGTGCTCGAGAACAAGACTCTGCCGTCATGGGAGAACCTCGAATGGCCGGCCTCGTTGTACCTCGAGGGGTCGGACCAACATCGCGGCTGGTTCCACTCGTCCTTGCTCGAATCGTGCGGGACCCGGGGACGCGCGCCCTATGATGCCGTGCTGACCCATGGCTTCGTCCTCGACGAGCAGGGGCGAAAGATGTCCAAGTCGCTCGGCAACGTGGTCGCGCCGCAGAAGGTGGTCGACCAAAGCGGTGCCGACATCCTGCGGCTGTGGGTGGTGGCGTCGGACTATTCGGAGGATCTCCGCATCGGTCCTGAGATTCTCAAGCATCAGGTCGACATGTATCGGCGGCTGCGCAACACGTTGCGCTACATCCTCGGCAATCTGGCGGGGTTTTCGCCCAGCGAACGGCTGCCCCACTCGGAACTCCCGGAGCTTGAGCGCTACGTTCTGCACCGCATTTTCGAGCTCGATGCCGCGTTGCGGCGGAGCTGCGATGGATTCGAGTTTCACGGCTTCTATACCGCGCTGCACAACTTTTGCGCGGTCGGACTGTCCGCTTTCTATTTCGATATCCGCAAGGATTCGCTCTATTGCGATCGGCCCGACGACCCGCGGCGGCGGGCGGCGCGGACGATCCTCGATATCCTGTTCGACCACCTAACCGCTTGGCTCGCGCCGGTTCTTTGTTTCACCGCCGAAGAGGCGTGGTTGAAACGGTTTGGCGACGACGCCGAAGCGGCGGACAGCGTCCATTTGCGCGTCTTTCCCGATGTCCCGGATTCGTGGCGGGACGACGCGCTGGCGGCGAAATGGAACAAGATTCGGGCGTTGCGCCGCGTCGTCACCGGTGCGTTGGAGGTCGAGCGCGCGGAAAAGCGTATCGGCTCCAGCCTGCAAGCGGCGCCACTGGTCTATGCGCCGGCCGACCATATCGACGCGCTTGCCGGTGTCGACCTGGCGGAAATCGCGATCACCTCGGCGGCCCACCTTGAGAGCGGCGCCGGTCCCGACGATGCGTTCCGCCTCGACGACGTTCCGGGCGTGGCGGTCGTACCGGCGCGTGCCGAGGGCGACCGTTGCGGTCGTTGCTGGCGGGTGTTGCCGGAAGTCGGCAACGGAACCCGTGCCGACGACTTGTGCCATCGTTGCGACGACGCGGTTCGCGTGATCGACGCCCGGCAGGCGTCGTAGGGCCGCCGATGTATCGTACCGCTCTCGCCGCTGCCGGCCTGATCGCGGTTTTGGATCAGCTCAGCAAATGGTGGATCCTTGCGGAATTGATGGATCCGCCGCGGGTCATATCCGTCACCAGCTTTTTTGCGCTGGTTCTGGCGTGGAACCGGGGGGTCAGTTTCAGCCTGTTCAGCGGCCAGGCGTCACCCTATATTTTCGCCGGAGTGGCGGTCGCGATCGTCGTCGGTCTGCTGTTTTGGCTGCGCCGCGTCGACAATCGATGGGTGGCTGTCGGCATTGGTCTTATCATCGGCGGCGCCATCGGTAACGTCATCGATCGATTGCGATTTGGCGCGGTGGTCGATTTCCTGTATCTTCATGCTGGAAATTTTTACTGGCCGGCCTTTAACTTAGCAGATTCCGCGATTACAATCGGCGTCGGCATTCTGATCATCGATTCCTTTCTTGACCGGGGGCGGCGCAAGGGGAATCCCACAGGTGACGGACGGGAAGCATGAAGAATTTGCGATATGTCCATTCTGGTTGGGTCGTACTCATCGGCCTCGTATTGGCCGGCTGCGGCGATCTCACCAAGGCCATCGGGAGTCTCGAAGGCAACAGCGATCTTACCGGCATCAAATCGCCGCCATTGTCGTTGCCGCCGGATTACAACCTGCGGCCGCCGGATCCGGGCGGGCGCGGTTCGCCCAATCGGCAGAATGTCGATCAGGCCCGGCAATCGGTTTTCGGTATCAACGAGCCTGGCGTGGTCAATTCGGGCGCCGGCGCCGGGACCGCCCTCAACACTAACCAGCGGAGTGCGGGTGAATCGGCGCTGCTGAGCAAAGCCAACGCTTCGACCAAAGCGGACCAAGGCATTCGGAGCGAGGTCGACGAAGAAACCGAAGAGATCAAGGAATCGGAAGCCGGCTTCGTCGACAAGATCCTGAAATGGGAAGAAGACGGCGGCGAAGGTGAGAACCCGCAAGAGGAAGACGGCCTCAAATCGATCATTGCCGGCGAACAAAAGCCCGTGATCAAACGTAAAGGCGGCCTTTTCGATTAGAGCTCGCCCCGAAATCGCCTGATTCCCGAGACAAAAGAACAACCATCGACGCGTCGGCCGAGACCGGCACGGACAACCTGTCGAACGCGGCGGCCGCGGGCGGAATGTTCCGGGGCACGGCGACGTACAACGATACGAGGGACGCTCATGGTGAAGCTACTTTCGGGTGAAGGCCTGCGCGGCCGGGCGCTCGGCCTGGCGACGGCGGTGGCCGTGGCGGTCGGGTTTTCGGCTTCGGCTCAATCGGGGGTCTTCAACCCCGAGACATTCACCCTCGACAACGGCATGGAGGTGGTGGTCATACCCAACCATCGGGCTCCGGTCGTCTCGCATATGGTGTACTACCGCGTCGGTGCGGCGGATGAGCCGCCTGGAAAGTCCGGCATCGCCCATTTCCTGGAACACTTGATGTTCAAGGGAACCGACACCATACCGCCGGGCGAATTCTCCAAAATCGTCGCCCGCAACGGCGGCCGCGATAATGCCTTCACGTCGTGGGACTACACCGGCTACTTCCAGAACGTGGCCCGCGACAAGCTCGAACTGGTCATGGAAATGGAAGCCGACCGGATGACCGGTCTGATTCTGACCGAAGACGTCGTCCTGCCCGAACGCGACGTCATCCTCGAGGAACGCCATCAGGTCATCGACAACCGTCCGGCCGCGGTCCTCGGCGAACAGATGCGGGCGGCGATGTACCAGAACCATCCCTATGGCATTCCCATCATCGGATGGGAGCACGAAATTGCCGCCCTGAGCCGTGAAGATGCACTCGAATTCTATGACCGGTTCTACCGCCCGGCCAACGCGATCCTCCTGGTCGCGGGCGACATTACGGCAGCCGAGCTGAAGCCGATGGCGGAAAAATACTACGGCGCCATCCCGGCCGGGGTGGCGAACAACCGGGTACGACCGCAGGAACCGGATCATGGCGGGGCGCGGACCGTCGTGTTGGAGGACGAACGCGTTGGGCAGCCGCGGTGGACGCGTGAGTATTTGGCGCCGAGCTACGTGGTCGGCGACACGGAGCACGCCTACGCGCTTCAAGTGCTCGCCGAGGTGTTGGGGGGCGGCCCAACGAGTCGACTGTATCAGAAGCTCGTCGTCGAAAACCAATTGGTGACATCGGTCGGGGTCAGCTACGACGCGCTCAACCTTGGGCCCAGCGAATTCAACCTGTTCGCGCTGCCGCGTGAAACGGTCACATTGGACGAGGCTGCCGCTGGCTTCATGGCAGAGATCGACCGCGTTGTTGCCGAAGGCGTCGGCGCGGAAGAAGTCGAGCGCGCCAAGGATCGCCTGCAGGCGGCCGCAATTTATGCTCGCGACAGTCTGTCGGCCGGGGTTCGCGTCATCGGCACCGCCTTGACCTCGGGGCAAACGGTCGACGACGTCGAGGCGTGGCCCGATCGAATCGGCGAGGTGACGAAGGCGCAGGTCGACGCGGCGGCGCGGGCCGTCTTCGTCGATGACAATTCGGTCACCGGCATCCTCCTGCCCGCCGATGATGAAAAGGAGAGCTAGACGATGAAGATCGAACGGCTTCTCATAGGCGCACTATTCCTGTTCACCGTCGGCGTCGCCATTCCGCTGAAGGCATTGGAAGTCGAGCGCGTGGTCAGCCCCGGCGGCATCGAGGCGTGGCTGGTCAGCGATTCGTCGGTGCCGGTCATATCGATGGATGTGGCCTGGCGCGGTGGCTCGATCACCGATCCTGTGGGCAAAGAAGGCCTCGCCAAACTGGTCTCGGGGCTGTTGGACGAGGGTGCGGGTGACCTCGATTCCCAGGCTTTCCAGCGCCAGCTCGAGGATCATGCCATTTCCCTCAGTTTCGGCGTCGGTTACGACAATTTTGTTGGCGACGTGAAAACCTTGAGCGCGAACCGGGATTTGGCCTTCGACCTGTTTTCGATGGCGATCTCCGCGCCCCGCTTCGACGACGAGCCGGTCGAGCGGATCCGGCAGCAGATTCTGGTTTCACTGGCAATCGAACAGGAAAACCCGGGCCGCGTGGCGCGCAAGCGGTGGCGTGAACTGGTCTACGGCGAGCACCCCTATTCGCGCCCGGTGAACGGCACGGCCGGATCTATCGTCGCGCTGGCCAAGGACGATCTGCGCCATTTCGTCGCCGACCGCCTCGGCCGTGACAATATGCTCGTCGCGGTCGCCGGCGACATCACGGCGGAGCAGCTTGCACCGCTCCTCGATCGGACCTTTGGCGCGTTGCCGGCGCGCTCGGGCACGGTCGACATTACCTCTGCACCGGCCGGCGGCAGCGGTGACGTCGTCGTCATCCGGCGCGAGATTCCGCAAAGCGTGGCGGTCTTCGGCCACGACGCGATCGACCGCAAAGACCCCGACTATTATGCCGCCTATCTGATGGCCTATGTCCTCGGCGGCGGCGGCTTCAACGCGCGTCTCACCGAGGAGGTTCGCGAAAAACGCGGGCTTGCCTATTCGGTGGGCGCCTACCTCGACCCGAGTCGCTACGGATCGCTGGTCATGGGATCGGTCGGTACGGCGAACCAGAGACTGGCCGAATCGCTCGAATTGATACGTGCCGAATGGCGACGCATGGCTGATGGGGGCGTCACCGAACAAGAGCTCGAGGGCGCCAAGAATGCGGTTATCGGCTCATATCCGCTGCGGCTGACCAGCACCGGCGGGATTTCCGGCACCCTGATCGGAATACAGCTCGGCGAGCTCGGCATTGATTATGTCGACCGGCGCGAGTCGCTGTTGCGCGCGGTTACGGTCGCCGATATCCAACGTGTCGCCCAACGTTTTCTCGATGACGGCAAGCTGGCGGTGGTTGTCATCGGCGATCCCGCGGGCCTCCAAGGCACCATCGAGGAACAGGGGTGAAGACCGGGGGCGGCGGCCTTGCTATAACCCCCGCATGGTGTATCGACAGACCATTCAGAGCTGCTTTTCGCCAAGCTCCGGCGGCCTTTCGGACGCCTCTTACGCGCCCTTCCTCGATGCCGCCGAGATCGCCGTAGGAGATCTCCGGGCGGCGGCCGTGGCGGGGCGGATCGGTTTCCTGTCACATCTTTCGGACCAAGACGATCTGAGCGCCATCGCGGCCGTAGCCGGCGATTTGCGCGCACGCTTTCGCGAAGTCGTCATATTGGGGACCGGCGGATCGTGCCTCGGCGGCCAGGCGCTGGTGCGGTTGGCCCAGGCAGCCGACGATGTGCACGCGTCCGTCCCGCGGCTGGTCTTTGTCGATACGGTCGATCCGGATCGGCTGGTCTCGTTGCTCGCCGGGGCGGGGCTGTCGGATCGGGCGTTCGTCGCGATTTCCAAATCAGGCGCGACGACGGAGACCGTCGCGCAGTTGCTGTTGGTGATCGACGCGTTTCGCGACGACGATGCGGCGGCGGCCGGGAACCTGCCGCTCACGATCGTCACCGCGCCGGGCGATAATCCGCTGCGTCGCATCGCGGCCAGTTTCGGACTGGTCGTCCTCGATCATCCGCCCGACGTCGGCGGTCGCTTTTCCGCATTGACCGTGAGCGGCCTGTTGCCGGCCCTGATCGCCGGGCTCGACGGCGGGGCGCTGCGGCGCGGTGCGGCGCATGTGACGGACGCGCTGATGACCGATCCGCCGCGGGAATTTGCGCCTGCGCTCGGCGCCGCCGTTTCCGTGGCACTGCTCCGCCACCGGGGTTGCACACAGACCGTGCTGATGCCCTATGCCGACCGGCTGCGCCCGCTGGCCGCGTGGTGGCGGCAATTGTGGGCGGAAAGCGTAGGCAAGGACGGGCAGGGGTCGACCCCGATCGATGCCCTCGGCCCGGCCGATCAGCACAGCCAATTGCAGCTCTATCTCGACGGCCCGGCGGACAAGATGTTCACCCTATTGTCGGTCGAGGATCGGGATGCGGACCTGACGGTGCCCGAGGACCTTACCAACCAGCCGGATCTCGGTTATCTTTCCGGACGCAGCTTGAGCGACATCCTATCGGCTATGTGCCGCGCGACGACGGAAACGTTGTGCGCCCACGACCGGCCGGTGCGCGAGATTCGTATGACCCGCCTCGACGAGGCGACGATGGGTGCGCTGATGATGCATTTTATGATAGAAACCGTGATCGCCGCACATCTTTTGAATGTGGATCCCTTCGACCAACCGGCGGTCGAAGACGGCAAGCTTCGGGCACGAGCCCAATTGGCCGCAGGAGCGGGACAATGACGATACGTCTGTTGCCGTCGAATCTGGTCAACCGGATCGCCGCCGGCGAAGTCATCGAACGACCATCTTCGGTGGTCAAGGAATTGGTCGAGAACGCGATCGACGCCGGCGCCAGGCACGTCGACGTCATGATGCGCGACGGCGGCCGCAGCGAGATCGTGGTCAGCGACGACGGTGTCGGCATGGCGCCCGAGGAGCTCGAGCTCGCTGTTGAACGGCATGCGACGTCCAAGCTCCCCGATGACGATCTCGCTCATATCGCGACGCTGGGGTTCCGCGGCGAGGCGCTGCCGTCGATCGCCGCCGTCAGCCGGATGACCCTGACCAGCCGGGCGGCGGGGGCGGAATCGGCATGGCGGGTGGCGATTGAAGGCGGGGTCAAGGGGCGCGCCGAACCGGCGGCGCTGACGGTGGGCACGCGGATCGAGGTCCGCGACCTGTTCTATGCCACGCCGGCGCGGCTCAAATTCCTCAAGACCGAGCGCACCGAACTGTTTCAGGCCGTGGACGCGGTCAACCGGCTGGCCATGGCCCACCCGGATATCGCCCTCACGCTAAAGGACGGCGACACGGCGAAGATCAAGCTGCCGGTGGCGACGGGAGACCTGTTCGCCGCCCGCCTCGATCGCCTGTCGGCGGTGATGGGCCGTGATTTTCGTGACAACGCCCTGCCCATCGAGGCCGAGCGGGAAGGGTTGCGGCTCTCGGGCTTCGCCGCCGTGCCGACACTCAATCGCGGCAACGCCAGCCAGCAATATTTGTTCGTCAACGGGCGCCCGGTGCGCGACAAGCTGCTCTATGGCGCGATTCGCGGCGCCTATCAGGATTTTCTCGCCCGCGACCGCCACCCGCTGGTCGCGCTGTTCCTCGAATGCCCGCCCGACGCCGTCGACATCAACGTCCATCCGGCCAAGGCCGAGGTCCGTTTCCGCGATCCGGGGATGGTGCGCGGCTTGATCGTCGGCGCCTTGAAGCACGCCCTGGCTGCCGCCGGGCACCGTGCCTCGACGACGGTGGCCACGGCGGCGCTCGGCGCCATGCGGCCCCATGGCGGGGGCGGTCCGCTGCCGCCCATCGGCGCGGGGCGGATGCCGGCGCGCGGGCTTGCCGAAACGGCGGCGGCATTTCAGGCGGCGCCGGCCGGCCAAGGCATGCTGGCGGCGGTCGATCGCCCGACCGCCCCGCCGGGCGCCGAAACGGATCCCAACGAAGGCACCGTCGACCATCCGCTGGGCGCGGCGCGGGCGCAGATCCACGACACCTATATCGTCGCCCAGACCCGCGCCGGGATCGTCATCGTCGACCAGCATGCCGCCCATGAGCGGCTCGTCTACGAGCGCATGAAGGAAGCCTTGGCTGAAAGCGGGGTCCGGCGGCAGGGTCTGTTGATACCCGAGGTCGTCGATCTCGACGAAGCCACGGTCGATCGCTTGGTGGCGCGCGCCGAGGAATTGGCCGAGCTCGGCCTGGTGCTCGAGCGGTTCGGTCCCGGGGCCGTCGTCGTCCGCGAGGTTCCGGCCTTGCTGGGACCGACCAACGTGCCCGGCCTGGTCCGCGATCTCGCCGACGAACTGTCCGAACTCGGCGACGCCTTCAAGCTCAGGGAACGCCTCGAAGAGGTCTGCGGCACCCTGGCCTGCCACGGCTCGGTCCGCGCCGGCCGCCGCCTCAACGGCCAGGAAATGGACGCCCTGCTGCGGCAGATGGAGGCGACGCCCCATTCCGGTCAATGCAACCACGGCCGCCCGACCTACGTCGAACTCCGCCTCGACGACATCGAGAAACTGTTCGGCCGACGGTAGGTGCCCACGCGCCGGCAAGGACAATGGCGAATGCGGCACGCGGCAACCAATGATCGTTGTGGGTCGGGATGCGGATGACTCGATCCCTCCTGCGCGTCGTGACGAACGCTCTTCTCGTGGTTTGCAGCTTGATTGTCGCCCTCATCGCTATCGATCAGGCCTTGCGGGCCATCGGCTATTCGCCGCACCTCACAAGCGAGTGGCTGTTGCGTAGCCCGGCGCGGGTGCTCGACGACGAGGTCGTCGTGATCCGGTCGAATTTGCTGGACGCCGACCATTACCGTGTCACACCGGGGTCGGAAATCATCGTGACGCTGGGCGATTCATTCACCGAGGCGCCATACGTCCAACGCCGATTTCAATACCCGGAAGCGATGGTGAGTCGATTGCAGGACGCCGGTTTAGCCGTCGACGTCGTCAATATGGGTCTGTCCGATAGCGGCCCGGATCAGCATCTCAGAGTGTTTGAGAGCCGCGTGCTGCCGCAATTGCGACCCTCCATCGTCGTCTGGACCCTCTACGTCAACGATATCGGCGACAACCAGCGTTGGGCCGTCTACGACGTGGAAAACGACACCTTGGTTCCGCTGAATGGCGACGAGCATTGGATTGCCAAACGCGGACGGCTGTTCAAGTCCCTGCCGTTCGGAGGATCGGTGAAATTGAGGAGCCCGGTCATGAGACTGATCCTCAAGGCAGCGGAGACGGTTTGGCGGGAAGACCACGAGGGCGACCCCACAGGCGGCACGTTGCGGACGGCACGAAAGATCGAATTGGCAATCGCAAGACTTGAGCAATTGGCCGAACAACACGGATTCGAGACCTACTATGTCTTGATCCCGCCCCAGGCCTTCTATGTCGCATCGTCGGACCGGAACATGTGCGACTGGATGGTTCGTGACTATGCCGCACTTCGCCGTGCCATCGGTCGTCGTCCCGATCTTATCGACGCCTGGTTCGGCGGGTCGGGGTTACCGCCGGTCGACGGTTGCGGATCCGCGGACTCACGCTCCGAGGCGGTCGCGGACGATATCTTTTTCGACGACGCTGTCGATCGCAACGCGCTCGGCGACCGACACTTCAACGAGAGCGGCAACAGACTGCTGGCTGATCTGGTCGCGGCGCGAATTCTCGCCGATCGACGAGATGCACTCCTCTCACGCGGCTGTCAGGAAGATGAGCCGCGCAGCGCCGTAACGCCGGGAGTCGATGACGGTAAAGCCTGCGGGCGGGTCGAAGGCTTGCTTGGCCGCCACCTCGAGCGCAGCGATGGCGCCGGGCGCGACCCAGCCGCGATGCCTTAGGGCGATCAGGGCCGCTGCCGCGAGGTCGGTGCCATAGGGCGGGTCCATCAGGATGAGGCCGCAGGCGACCGGCGCCGGTGGCGGTTCCAAAACGTCGGCGTTAACGATCCGGGCTTGCCGTTCCGCATTCATTCCCTTGAGGTTGCGCGCGACAATCGCCCGCGCCGCCGGATCGTTGTCGATGAAGGCGATATCGGCGGCGCCTCGCGACAGCGCTTCGATGCCGAGCGCGCCGGTGCCGGCGAAGGCGTCGAGTACATGGGCGCCGGGCACTACGCCGCCGTTGTCGTCTCCCCAGCCGGCGTGGGCCAGCCGGTTGAACAGGGCTTCGCGCACGCGGTCGGCGGTCGGCCTCAACGCGCGGCCCTTGGGGGCGAGCAGGACACGGCCCCGGAAGCGGCCGGCGACGACCCTCATGTCGGCGTGAGGAACTGCTTTGCCGCCGAACCGAGCTGGTCGCGGAGGGCGCGGGGGCGCACCTCGGCGATATCACCGGGCTTCAGATTGCCAAGCTGGAACGGTCCGTAGGCGGTTCGAATGAGCCGGTTGACCGGCCAGCCGAATTGCTCGAGGACGCGGCGCACCTCGCGGTTCTTGCCTTCGCGCAGCGACAGCGTGAGCCAGGCGTTGGCGCCCTGTTGACGGTCGAGCGCGGCGGCGATGGGACCGTAGCGAACCCCGTCAATGGTCACCCCGCGGCCGAGTTTGGCCAATTGCGCCGGGTCGACCCGCCCATGGACGCGCACGCGATAGCGCCGGGTCCAGCCGGTCGACGGCAGTTCGAGATAGCGGGCCAGGGCGCCGTCGTTGGTGAGCAGGAGCACGCCCTCGGAGGTGAGATCGAGACGGCCGATCGAGACGACGCGCGGCATCGATGGCGGAAGCGCCTCGAAAACGGTCTTGCGGCCTTCGGGGTCGCGGTTGGTGGTGACCAGTCCGGCCGGCTTGTGGTAGCGCCACAGCCGCGTCGGTTCCGGCGCCGGCAGTGGTTTGCCATCGACCTCGATCCGGTTTTCCGGTCCGACGCCAAAGGCCGGCGTGGTCACGAGCACGTCGTCCACGCGGACCCGCCCGGCCGTGATCCAGGTCTCCGCTTCGCGGCGCGAGCACAAGCCGGCGCGGGCCATCGCCTTGGCCAAACGGTCGCGTTTTGGCTCGGTCATCGATCGGCGCGTCGTCGGCGCTGCGGGGAATCGCTGTGGTGCCTGATCATGGCGCGCAGTCTACGCCTGGTCCCGGCCAAGGAAAGCGGTTTCGGTTGTTCCCCGCCAATCGCCGCCGCTGCTCTTGACATGAATTATATATGTGTATATACACTAACTTATGAACACGTCGAAATCCACTCAATCTGGCCGTGAGGCTGTGAGGTGCGCCAACTTCAACCTGCGCAAGGCGAGCCGCGCCGTGACCCAGTACTACGATTCGGTGCTGCGCCCGGCCGGGCTGAAGGCGACGCAGTTCAGCTTGTTGACGGTATTGGTGGTCGAAGGTCCGCTGCCGCTGTCGGCGTTCGCCGACGCCTTGGTCATGGATCGGACGACGCTGACCCGCAACCTGCGGCCGCTGATCGACCGCGGCCTGGTTCGGGAAGTGGGTGGCACGGACCGCCGCCAGCGTATCCTCGACCTGACCGAGTCCGGGCGTCGGACGCAGGCCGAGGCACTGCCGTTGTGGCGATCGGCTCAGAAGAAGGTCGAAACCAAACTCGGCAGTGCGAGATTGGACCGTTTGATTGCAGACTTGAACGCCGCGGTCGATGTTACCCGGCGTGGCTGAGGTCCCTTTTTTTGGAAATATAAGTGTAATTACACATTCTTGAGGAGTATCGACTATGACCACCACATCACAAGATTTCGCCGCCGCGGCACCGGCAGTTCCCATCGCCGCTACCGCACCAGGTCCGATCACCTTCGTCGTGCTGACGCTGTGGCTTGCCGCCGTGTTGGTCGCGGTCGCGGCGGGCGCCTTCGCCGATGACCCCGGCGAGCTGCCGCTCGGCTTGATCGCCGGCGTCGCCCTGCCGGTCGGCGTCTTCGGCGCCGCCTACCGTTTTTCGTCCCGCTTCCGTGCCTTCGTCCTCGGACTCGACCTCGGCCTGATCACCGCGTTTCAGGCCTGGCGCGTGGTCGGCACCGGGTTTCTGTTCCTCTATGCGTGGGACGTGCTGCCCGGATTCTTCGCTTTTCCGGCCGGATTGGGCGACCTCGCGGTCGGCCTCGCGGCGCCCTTCTTCGTCGCCGCGCTTTACAATGGCGGTGCCTCACGACGGTCGTTCGTCCTGTGGAACTGGCTTGGATTGGCCGATTTCGTCGTCGCCTTCGCGACCGGGTTGTTGGTGTCGGGATCCGCGGCCGGTGTCCTCGCCGGTGAGGTTACGACCGCGCCGTTGAACCTCTTGCCCCTGGTGTTGATCCCGGGATTAGCGGTCCCGGTCTTCATCCTGATGCACGCCGTCGCGCTGCTTCAGTTGCGGCAACCGTCGGCGGCGGCGGATCCGGTGGTTGTGGCGCGTCGCGGTTAGCGCCGGTTACGCCCCACCGTCTTGACCGCATCGCGGGCTCGGGTCAGGGTGAAGAGCATGAGTGGCAGTCCCACCACCTTCATGGATCTCGCCCTGGCCGCCGCCCGCGCCGCCGCCGAACGCGGCGAAGTTCCCGTCGGCGCGGTCATCGTCGAGGCCGAGACCGGGACCATCCTCGCCCGCGACGGCAACCGCACCGAGGAGATGGGAGACCCGACGGCGCACGCCGAGATGCTGGCGATTCGCGCCGCCGCCGCCGCCGAGGGGGCGGCCCGTCTGCCCGAATGCGATCTTTATGTGACCCTCGAACCCTGCGCCATGTGCGCCGCGGCGATTTCCTTCGCCCGCCTACGCCGCCTCCATTTCGGCGCCTACGATCCCAAGGGCGGCGCGGTCGACCACGGCCCGCGGTTCTTTACCCAGCCGACCTGCCACCACAGTCCGGAAGTGGTCGGCGGCATCGACGAGACCCGCTGCGGCGACCTGCTGCGCGATTTCTTCGCGCTACGGCGCGAACTGCCGCGGTGACCGTTCCGAGCGGCAAATAGGTCGTTCCTCGGTCGCCGGTTCGCGGCGGTCACATCTCCGTGTAGCCGAGTTTGAGGCCTGGCGTTTTGCAATTGCCGGCGCCAGATAAAGGCGATGAGCCGGTTGCTAGTCTCGCTTTTCGTCATCTGCGTTGTCGCCGCGCCCGCGCGCTCCGGCGAAAGCGTGGATCTCGACGCCATGCTCAAGAAACATGTCGTCGAACGGCCTCTTATCCAGGGTCCCGCGGTCAACCGGGACCGCCTCGACGGCACCGTCGTCGTGGTCAGCTTCTTCGCCTCCTGGTGCCCGCCATGCGTGATCGAGTTCGCCCACCTGAATGAGCTGCGCGCGGACTACGACGCCGACGATGTGACCATTATCGCGATCAATTTGTTCGAGGATTGGAGCAGCTTCAAGGACGACGGCGGCCGGCTCGACCGTTTCCTCGCGCGCACCGGGCCGACATTCTCGATCGTCGCCTCGGACGACGAAACCGAGCACATTTTCGGCGGCATCGACCGCATTCCGACCGTCTTCGTGTTCGACCGCGCCGGCCGGGCGGCGCTGCACTTCATCCACGCCGCGGGGGCAACGGTGACCAATCCGGATATGACCGATCTGCGCGCCGCCATCGAGGCCGCGCTGTGATCGGTCACGGCGTCTGCCGCCCGATCGCGCGCCAGCCGATGTCGCGGCGGCAGAAACCTTGCGGCCAGTCGATCATGTCGATTGCGGCATAGGCCTGTCGCTGCGCTTCGGCGACGTCGGCGCCGAGCGCGGTGACACCGAGGACGCGGCCGCCGGCGGCCAAGATGCGGCCGTCCTTCGCCGTGGTGCCGGCGTGGAAGACGGCGACGTCGTCGCGCCCGGAAAGCCGGTCGAGGCCCCTGATCTCGCTGCCTTTGTCGTAAGCCCCCGGATAGCCCCTGGTCGCCATCACGACGCACAGCGCCGCATCCGGATACCAGCGCAGATCGAAACGATCCAAGACGCCCTCCGCGGACGCCACCAGCGCCGGCAACAGGTCGGACATCATCCGCATCATCAGCGGCTGGCATTCGGGGTCGCCGAAGCGGACGTTGAACTCCAGCACCCGGGGACCGTCGGCGGTAATCATCAGCCCGGCATAGAGCACGCCCTTGAACCGCCGCCCTTCGGCCTTCATGGCTTCGACGGTGGGGCGCATGACGCGGGCCATGATCTCGTCGGCGAGGGCATCGTCGACCACGGGCGCCGGCGAATAGGCGCCCATGCCGCCGGTATTGCGTCCGGTGTCGCCGTCGCCGACCGCCTTGTGGTCTTGCGACGACGCCAGCGGCAAGACGGTTTCGCCGTCGACCAGGGCGATAAAGCTCACCTCTTCGCCGACCAGCAATTCCTCGATGACGACTTCGTCGCCGGCGGCGCCGAACATGCGCTCGCCCATCATCTGATCGATCGCGGTCTCCGCCTCGTCGATGCTGTCGCACAGGATCACGCCCTTGCCGGTGGCGAGGCCGTCGGCCTTGACCACGATCGGTGCGCCGCGCTGGCGGACGAATGCCTTGGCCGCGCCGGCATCGGTGAATCGGCCGTAATCCGCCGTCGGGATGCCGTAATTGGCGCAGAGGTCCTTCATGAACCCCTTCGAGCCTTCGAGAATGGCGGCGTCGGCGGTCGGTCCGAAGGCGAGGATTCCCTCCGCATCGAGGCGGTCGACCAAGCCCCCGACCAACGGCGCTTCGGGACCGACGACGACGAGGTCGATGGTATTGGCCTTGGCGAAATCGACCAGCGCGTCGACATCCGCGGCGCCGATGGCGACGCATTCGGCCTCATCGGCGATGCCGGCATTGCCGGGGGCGCAATAGAGTTTGGTGCACAGCGGCGAAGCCGCCAATTTCCAGCACAACGCGTGCTCCCGTCCGCCCGAGCCGACGACCAGAACTTCCATTCCCCCACCTTATCCCCTAGCATTCGCCGAGGTCTGTTTTGTACCATAATTGGCACCGCCGATGGCCGAAAACCCGATCGATTCCGTCGCCGCCCACAATCTGCCCGAATACACGGTCAGCGAGATTTCGCGCGCCATCAAGCGCACGCTCGAGGACAGCTACGGCAATGTTCGAATCCGCGGTGAAATCTCCGGCTTCAAGCGTGCCGCCTCCGGTCACATGTATTTCGCGCTCAAGGACGAACAGGCGGTGCTCGACGCCGTCTGCTGGCGCGGCACCGCCGGACGCCTGTCCGTCACGCCCGAGGACGGGCTCGAGGTTATCGCCACCGGGCGGATATCGTCCTATCCGGGACGTTCGCGCTATCAGGTCATCGTCGAAGCGCTCGAGGTGGCGGGCGAGGGGGCGCTGCTCAAGCTGTTGGAGGACCGGCGCAAGAAGCTCGCCGCCGAAGGGCTGTTCGATGAGGCGCGCAAACAGTCGCTCCCGTTTCTGCCCGAAATCGTGGGTGTCGTCACGTCGCCGACCGGTGCCGTCATTCGTGACATCCTGCATCGTCTGGCCGACCGGTTCCCGCGCCACGTCCTGCTCTGGCCGGTGCTGGTCCAAGGCGACGGCGCGGCCGAACAGATCGCCGCTGCCATCAGCGGCTTCAACGCGCTTCCCGATGACGGTGCGGTTCGGCGGCCCGACGTGCTGATCGTCGCCCGCGGCGGCGGCAGCCTCGAGGATTTGTGGGCGTTCAACGAGGAAGTCGTGGTTCGCGCCGCCGCGGCCTCCACGATCCCATTGATCTCCGCGGTCGGCCACGAGACCGATACCACGCTGATCGATTTCGCCGCCGACCGGCGGGCGCCGACGCCGACCGCGGCGGCGGAAATTGCGGTTCCGGTGCGTGCCGAACTGAGCGCCCAAGTACTCGACGACGCCCGCCGCATGGTCGGCGCCGTGGCGCGCCTGCTCGAGGATCGCCGTCTGCGGGTCGCCGGATTGGCGCGCGGGCTGCCGCGACCCGACGTTCTGCTCGACACCGCGCGGCAAGGCCTCGACGACCGTGGCGAACGCCTCGGCCGCGCCCTATCCGGCGTGCTCGCCGACCGCGGCCATCGTCTCGAGCGCCTGCCCCAACTTGGGCACACCCTCGGCGTTCTGGTCGCGGCCAAGCGTGCCGCATTCGGCGCCGCCGCCGGGCGCCATCGCGACGGACCGTTGCGCCAGGAGATAAACCGTGGCGGGGTCCGCTTGAGCGAGCTGTCGGCGCGCGCCGATCGCGGCGCCAAGGCGGCGGTCGATGCGGGTCGCAACCGCCTCGCGGCGGCGACCGAATTGCTCAACAGCTATTCCTACCAGCGGGTGCTCGAGCGCGGCTTTGTTCTGGTCCGCGACGATACCGGCCGGCCCGTGCTGTCGGCCGCGAGCGCCAGACCGGGAATGGCGGTCGACCTCCGCTTCCACGACGGCGCCGCGCCCGCCGTGATCGCCGGCGGCCCGACCAAGCCGAGCCGCAAACGCTCGCCACGCAAAGCCGACCAGGGCTCCCTGCTGTGAAACGCCTATTTCTGATCGTCCTCGCCCTGTGGGTCGCGGTGGGCATCGCCAGGGCCGAGACGCCGCTCGGGTTGAGCGGAGCGTTCATCCAGGGCGGGCTGGTGCAGGGACAGACGGTTCCGGGAGCCCAAGTTCGGCTCGACGACGAGGCGACGGCGGTCGCCGCCGATGGCCGCTTCCTGCTCGGTTTCAGCCGCACCGCCGCGCCCGCCGCGACGCTCGAGGTTCGTCTGCCGGACGGAACCGTAATGTCGCGGTCCCTCTCGATCGCCCAACGCACCTATGGCGAGCAGCGCATCAACGGGCTGCCGAGCCGCAAGGTAACGCCCAACGACGACGATCTCAGGCGCATCCGCGACGAGCAAAAGATCATCAGCGCGGCGCGCGCGGTCTATTCGGCGACGCCGCTGTTCGACAGCGGGTTCGTGTGGCCGACGAGCGGCGTGATCACCGGGGTTTACGGCACCGCGCGCTTTCTCAACGGCGAGCCGCGCCAGCCCCATTACGGGATCGACATCGCGGCGCCCGCGGGAACACCGGTCGTGGCGCCGGCCGCCGGTATCGTCACCATGGTTCACCCGGACATGTTCTTCACCGGTAAGACGATCATCGTCGACCACGGCCGCGGGCTCAATTCGACGTTCCTCCATCTCAGCTCCATCGCCGTCGCCGAGGGCCAGGCGGTGACTCAGGGCGAACTCATCGGAGCGGTCGGCTCGACCGGCCGGTCGACCGGCCCCCATCTCGATTGGCGGGTCAATTTGTTGTCGGCGCGGCTCGATCCCGAACTCCTCGCCGGGCCAATGCCGGAGGCCGAAGCGAAAGCCGACTAGCCGGACCCCGCATGGCGGGCGCGGTCCAACAGCGCGTCGAGGCGCGCGGGGCTGTCGAAGACCAGGGAAACGGCGACCGCGCGGACCATCGGCCGCATCGCGGCGTCGAGGCGGGCATAGTCCTTTTCGGTGGTGACCGGTTCGGCGCCCAGCGCGGCGGCCTCCTCGCAAATCGCCATGATGTCCTCGGCGCTGTAGCGGTAGTGATCCGAAAACGCGCGGCGCACCGCGACATCGACGCCGATCGCGTCGAGGGTGTCGAAAAACTTGGCCGGGCGCGCGATGCCGGCGAACGCGGCCACCCGTTGGCGGCGTAGCTGGAGCGCACTTTCGTGAGGGACGATGCGCGCGCGCAGCACCGGCAGTCCGGCGCCTGAAACCGTCGCCGATGCCGTGGCGTCGCCGCCGATCAAGACCAAGGCGTCGGCTCGGGAGAGCGCTTGGGCCAACGGTTCGCGCAGGGGACCGGCGGGAAAAACCCGCCGGTTGCCGAACCCTTGATCGAGATCGATGACGACCAATGACAGGTCCTTGACCAGGGATGGGTTTTGAAAGCCGTCGTCCATGACCAAGATCTCGGCGCCGCTTTCGGCGGCGCGGGCGGCGCTGCGCCGCCTGTCCGCGCCGACCCAGGTCGGCGCCAGGCGCGCCAGCAGCAAGGCTTCATCGCCGACCGTGCGCGCGTCGTGGAGGTCGAGGTCGACCCGCAGCGGCCCCCGCGTCCGGCCGCCATAGCCGCGGATCAGAAAATGGACGCGATGGCCGCGTTCGATCAGCCGCGCGCCGACGGCCAGCGCGGTCGGCGTCTTGCCGGCGCCGCCAAGGTTGACGTTTCCGATACAGATGACCGGAATCGGTGCCCGCCAGGGCGTGGTCATCGCTCGTTTGACCGCCTCGATACCCTGGTAGAGCCATGACGCGGGCGTCGCCAGCAGGGGCACCAATCCGTCTTGCTGCCAAAACTCAGGCGCGCGCATGCCGGTCACTTTCATCGACCGCGCGGTCGAGGAGGGGGCTCAGCGCCGCGAACGTCGCCTCGAGGATTCCGGCCTCGTTTGCCGCGACATGCCTGGCGGCGGAAGCCAGGCGCCGGCGCTCCGCCGCGTCGGTCAGTAGTTCTTCGACCGCGACCGACAGCGCGTCCGCGTCCGCGACCTCGATGGCGGCCACTTCCCGGCGAAACTCTTCGGCCATGTCGTGGAAATTCGTCATCAGCGGACCATGCAGGATTGCGCAATCGAGCCGCGCCGCCTCGAGCAGGTTGTGGCCGCCTTGCGGGACCAGCGAGCCGCCAATGAAGGCGATCTCGGTCAGCCGGTAGAAAAGACCGAGTTCGCCCAGGGTGTCGGCGAGATAGATATCCGTCGCCGCGCCGATCGGCGCCGATTGCGAGCGCCTGGCCGTCCGCCAGCCGCGGCCCTCCAGCGATTGCGCGATTTCGCTGCCGCGCTCCGGATGACGCGGGACGATGACGGTCAGAAGGTCGGGTCGCGCGGGTTTGAGCCGCGCATGAACCTCGGCCACGGCCTCCTCCTCGCCGGCGTGGGTGCTGGCGGCGAGCCACAGCGGACGCGCGCCGATCCAGCCCCGCATCGTGGCGGCCGCGGCGTCGTCGACGGGCAGCGGCGGGGCCGCGGATTTGAGGTCGCCGACGCAACGCACGTCGGCCGCGCCGAGGTCGGTGAACCTATCGGCGTCGGTTATGCTGCGCGCCAGCACGAGGTCGAACGTCGCCAATGTCGGCGCGATCAGACGCGGCATCCGCTGCCATCGGCGCCATGTTCGCTCCGACATGCGGCCGCCGACCAGCGCCAGCGGCACATCGCGGGCGGCGGCGCCGAGCAGCAGATTGGGCCACAGTTCGGATTCGACGAACAGGCCGAGATCGGGGCGCCAGTGGTCGAGAAACCGGCGCACCGCGCCGGGCAGGTCGATCGGCACGAATTGGTGCCGGCAGCGGGGCGGCAAGAGGTCGGCGGCGAGACTCGCCGAGGTCGTCGTGCCGGTGGTCAATAAGACGGATATGCGCGGGTAAGTATCAATCAGCTTGGCGATCAGCGGCAAGACGTTGATGGTCTCACCGACGCTGATCGCGTGAACCCAGACCAGCGATCCGTCGGGCCGCGCCAAGCTGGCGGTGCCGAGCCTCTCTTCGAGCCGACCGGCGTCTTCCTTGCCGATGGCCGCGCGGCGGCGCAACTTGGCCTTGAACAATGGCGCGGCGGCGGCGCTAAGGCAGCGGTAGATCGATGGGGTCATCACGGCGGCGGTTCGCGACGGTGCTCGACCGCGCTCAGGCGCGGGCACGCCTTTCGAGCGGCTCCTTCGTCTCGGACACGGATTGCGCGGCTTGAAGCCGGGCATAGAGGTTGCCGCGGGCAAGCAGCTCATGATGGCTTCCGGATTCGATAATACGGCCGCCGTCGATGACATAGATGATGTCGGCGTGGATGATGGTCGACAGGCGATGGGCGACGACCAGGGTGGTGCGGCCGCGCATCAACTCAGCCAGAGCTGCCTGGATCTGGCGCTCCGACGTGGTGTCGAGGGACGAGGTTGCCTCGTCGAGCAGCAAGATGGGCGCGTTCTTGATCATGGCGCGGGCGATCGCGATCCGCTGGCGTTGTCCGCCCGAGAGCCGCTCGCCGCGGCCGCCGACCACCGTATCGTATTGATCGGGCAGGGCCGAGATGAACTCGTGGGCGCCGGCGCGCCGCGCCGCCGCGACGATCTCGGCGTCGCTCGCATCGGGGCGGCCATAGGCAATGTTGGCCCGCACCGTATCGTCGAACAGGGTGACCTCCTGGCTGACCAGCCCGATGGCGGCGCGCAGCGATTTCATAGTTACCCCGCGGACGTCCTGACCGTCGATCGTGACGGCGCCGGCGTCGATATCGTAGAACCTCGGAATGACATTGAGGACGGTCGATTTGCCGGCACCCGAGGGTCCGACCAGGGCGGCCGTCTTGCCGGCCGGGACGGTCAGCGACACGCCTTCGAGCGCGGCCTGCTCGTTGACGTAGGAGAACCTGACGTTGTCCAGTTTGATCTCACCGTGATCGACGCGTAGCGGCACCGCTCCCGGTCGGTCGACGATCGTCGGCTCGACATCCATCAGGTCGAAAACGCGTTGCGTGGCGGCCAACCCGTTCTGCAGCAGGAGATTGACCTGCGTCAGCCGCCGGCTCGGGCCAAGGCACAGCATCAAGGCGGCCAGGAATGAAAAGAACTCGCCACCGGTCATGGCGCCGGCGATGACCTGATAGCCGCCATACGTGACGACGCAGGCGATGGCGACGCCGAAGATCAGTTCGATAAACGGATTGATGATCGCCCGGGTTTTTTCCTGTTTCATTTGGAGGCGATAGATTTCGCCGATATCGGCGGCCGCGCGCCGCGTCTCGATTTCTTCCATGGCATAGGATTTTACGTTGCGGGCGCCGCGAAACGCCTCGTCGAAAAGAGTCATCAGGGCAGCCCGCTTTTCGTGGGTCGCGCGCGACAATCGGCGCATGCGCTGGCCCAATCGGACGACCACGTAGATCACGATGGGGATGCCGACGACCGCGAACAAGGCCAGCTGCCAATCCTGATAGAACATCAAGACGACCAGGCCGAATGCAGTGAAGAAGTCCCTGCCGGCAGCGACGAAGGTCCCCGCCAGCGCCGCCTTGATGGCGTCGGTATCGCCGGAAATGCGTGACATCAGATGGCCGGTCGACACGCTCTGAAAGAGCGCCAGGTCGGCGCGCATGAGGTGTCCGAAAAGCTTGGATCGGATGTCCCGAATGATCGCATTCGAGACCTGGGCCATTAGCATCGTTTGGCCATAGACGCCGATTCCGCGCATGATCCCGATCGCGATCAAGGCGCCGGCGATCGGCAGGACGAAGGTGCTGTCCTGGCGATCGAAGATGCGATCGAGCATCGGCTCGATCATCTTGGCCAGGAGGATCGTCGCGCCGGAGGCCATCAGCATGCATACGATGGCGACCAGGATCGGCCGCAAGCGGCGGCGTATGTAATCGCGGTAGAGCCGCGATAGCAGCACTCGGGTCGGCGCATCGAGCGCCACCGGACTGAGATAGTCGATTTGCAAGCTCTGCGGAGTCCTCTAAAACCCAGGATTAAGCCCGGTGACCGCCGGAATCCGTGATGCCGGAAAATATCACGCGTTCGGGTGGGGGGCCAGAACCGACATCGAAGGCCGGCGCCAGGAGTTTGTTGTCAAAGATCGGCGGCACGACGGCGCAAGGCCTCGACCAGCGCGCTGCCGCCGGCGATGATGCCCGGGTGGCGCGCGCCCACGCTATTGTAGTGGAGGGGCGCGCCGTCCGGCTCGATCACGCTGCCGCCGCCTTCGCGGACCAATACGTCGCCCGCGGCGATATCCCAATCGCGCTTCGGCCACCGGCTGATCGTGGCGTCGACGAGGCCGGCGGCGACTCGCGCCAGCTTGAGCGCCACCGAGCTGATGGCGCTGACCTCGCACTCGGCGAGGGCAATATCCCAGCGCCGCTTTTTCGTTTCGCTGCGGCTGGTGAGGATGCGCGCGCCGCCAATCTGTGTCTGCGCGGACACCGAAATCGGGCTACCGTTAAGACGGGCGCCGCCGTCCTCGATCGCCTCGTAGAATTCGTCGGTCGATGGGCTGTAGACGATTCCAATGACCGGCCTGTTTCCCGCCAACAGCGCTGCGGATACGGAAAATTCGCGACGTCCGCCAAGAAAGGCGCGGGTGCCGTCGATCGGGTCGATGACCCAGACGCGGTCTGCGTCCAGCCGTCCCGCCTCGTCGGCGCTCTCCTCCGACAGCCAGCCATAGGCCGGACGCGCGGCGCGGAGCACGGCTTCGAGGTGATCGTTGACTTCGATGTCGGCTTCGCTGACCGGGTCGTTCGGACCCTTCTCCCAACTTCGAATATTGCCGCCGAAATGGCCCATGGCGATGGCACCCGCCGCGCGCACGGCCGCCGTGAGCAGATCCAAATCGTCTTGGTAGGGGTGGGGTCCCGACATGAGCGGAGAATAGGTGTCGAGTGGCGGATATGCCAGCGGGCTAAGCCATCGGCACCAGATTGCGGAGAAATTGGTCGCTCGATGCGGTTCCCGAGTGGCGCCACGTAGAATAGTCGAATGGTTATTGTTGGTGCCCTAAGAACGTCCTCTTTATCCTTGCGCGGATCATGGAAGCATCGTCGCCACTCGGACCAGTACACGTGAAACCGCGACGCGATCTCTGCATCATCCACAATCCGACCGCGGGACGGCGGCGGACACGATTCTATGATGCCGTCGCCGCCGCGCTCGAGGAGCGTGGATGCCGCCTCACGGTGCGCGAGACCAGCGGGCCGGAGAGCGCCACGGAATTGGCGCGTGCCGCCGCCGCCGAGCCCTTCGAGGCGGTCGTCGCCGCCGGCGGGGACGGGACCATCAACGAGGTGGTCAATGGGCTCGCCGGCGCCCCGATGCCGCTTGGCCTGATTCCGCTCGGTACCGCGAACGTCTTGGCCGCCGAGATCGGACTACCCCGTCGGCCCGAATCGGTGGCGGCGGCGCTCATCGAGGGCGCGTTGCGTTCTGCCTATATCGGGCGCGCCAACGGCCGCGCCTTCGCCATGATGGCCGAAGTGGGTTTCAACGCCCATGTCGTCCACGGCATCGACCTCGGCCTGAAGCGGTGGATCGGCAAGGCCGCCTATGGTTGGAGCGCGATCACGGTCTTCGTCCGCGGTGGCGGCGGTCTCTATGAGATCGACATCGACGGCCGGCCGTTCCGGGCGGCCGCCGTGGTCATCGCCAACGGGCGCTACTACGGCGGGCGCTTCGTCTTCGCCCCCGACGCGCGCCTCGGTAATGCCAGTTTCGAGGTCTGCCTGGTCGAGCGGCCGGGGCGCTGGAACATGCTGCGCTACGGCGCCGGGCTGCTGCTCGGGTTCTTACCCAGGCTCGCCGGCTATCGCATCGTGACCGGCAGGCGTGTCGTCGTGCGCGGCCCGGCCGGCGATCCGGTCCAGTGCGACGGCGACGATGCGACCACCCTGCCGCTGACGGTGACCCTGGACCCGACGCCGTTGTCGCTGATCGTGCCGAAGGGTTGAGGATTCACGCGCCGGCGACGGTCATGCCGTCGACGCGCACGGTCGGCGCGTTGGTGCCGCGGCGGAACTCGAGGTCGCTGGCCGGGGCCATGTTGAAGAACATGTCCTTGAGGTTGCCGGCGATGGTGACCTCGCTGACCGGATAGGCGATCTCGCCGTTCTCGACCCAGTGGCCGGACGCGCCGCGGCTGTAATCGCCGGTCACCATGTTGATGCCGAAACCGATCAGCTCGCGGACCAGGAACCCGGTCCCCATCGCCCGGATCAGCTCTTCGGGGCCGGTCTCCCCGGCCTCCAGATAAAGGTTGGTCGACGCCGGGCCCGGCGGTGCCGAGGTGCCGCGCGCGGCATGACCCGTGGTTTCCAGGCCGAGCTGCCGTGCCGAGCGCAGATCGAGCACCCAGGTGGTGAGGTGCCCGTCGGCGACGATTTCGCGCCGGCGGTTGGCCACCCCTTCGCCGTCGAAGGGCTTGGAGGCCAAGCCGCGCCGGCGGTGCGGATCGTCGATCACCATGAGCCCCGCACCGAGAACCTGCTCGCCGAGCCGGTCCTTGAGGAAACTGGTCCCGCGCGCCACCGCGGCGCCGTTGATCGCACTGCCGAGGTGGCCGATCAGACTGCCGGCGACGCGTTGCTCGAACACGATCGGCACGCGCGCGGTCGATGGCTTGCGCGCGCCAAGCCGGGCCAGGGTGCGCTCGGCGGCACGGCGGCCGATCTCCGCCGCATCGTCCAAATCGTCGGCGTAGACCGCGGTGTCGTAGTCGTAGTCGCGTTCCATCGCCGTGCCTTGGCCGGCCAGCGGCACGACGCTGACGCTGTGGCGCGAGACGTCGTAACCGTCCATGAAGCCGTTGCTCGCCGCCAGCAGCACCGACGTCCGGCTCCAGTCCGATTCGGCGCCTTCGGAATTGGTAATGCCGGGCACCGCCAACGCCGCCTCCTCGGCCGCCCTGGCGCGCTCGATCAAAGCTTCGGGCGTCGGCTCGTCATCGGCGGAGAGGTCGAGGTCGGGGAGGTCCGTCGCCAGCTGGTCTGGATCGGCGATCCCGGCGAATTCGTCCTCTGGCACCGCGCGCGCCATCGCCAGCGCGCGTTCGGTCAACTCATCGAGGCTGTCCGCCGATAGGTCGGTCGTCGATACGATGGCCTGGCGATGGCCGACGAAAACGCGGAGCCCCAAATCCTGGCCCTCCGACCGTTCGAGCTTGTCGATCTTGCCCATCCGCTGGGCATGGGAAATCGCCACACCGTCGACCAGCAACGCGTCGGCGGCGTCGGCGCCGAGCGTCCGCGCCTTGGTCAGCAGGTCGTCGAGGAGTCCACGTTTGATGTCTGGGCTGGCGGCGGATGTCGGCATGTCGGTGAGGCTCCCTGATACGGTGGGCCGCGACGCGATTTCTCGTAGTGACCCGTCGTTGCCGGCTCAGATGTCGGGGCTTCCCGCCGCTCCGTCAACCCTTTTGTCGCCGGCGGGCGCGCCGCGATTCTCCGCTCGTCAAACCGCGCCGCTGGTCTAAACTGGGGCATGGTCCCTGTCGTGGGGCGGGTCGGCCATTCACGCGACCCGCGCCGTCGACAGGTGAATCGGCGCGGCGGGTAATCGCCGTGCGCATTTGGCTCGCGCGTCTCGATCGGTTCGGCGTGGGCCGCCGCGAAGGAGGTCGAGCATGTTCCGGAAGATTCTGGTCGGCGTCGACGGTTCCGATTCCGCTTTGAAGGCGGTTTCGATCGCTGCCGGCCTAAGCAAGGATCACGATGCCGAATTGGTTCTCGTGCACGTCGTACAGCTTTCGGCCATCGCCGATCAGGTCCTGAAGATTAGTGCAACCGAGCATCTGAAAGAGAACCCGAAGAGCATCATGGAAAAACTGAGCCAAACGGTCCTCGATCAAGCCCGGAACCAGGCCCTCGAGGCGGGCGCGCAGGAAGGCAAGATGACGACGCTGACGACCGATGGCGACCAGGCAAGGCAACTGATCCAAACCGCCAAGCGCCAGAAGGCCGACCTGATCGTCCTGGGCACGCGTGGCCGGGGGCGGCTGGAAGGCCTGCTCCTCGGTAGCGTGTCGCAAAAGGTCATTGCCCTCGCCCCGTGTCCTTGCCTGGTCACGCAGTGAGTCCGTCTGCCGATGAGACTCTAGGACCGGGCAACGCGCTCGAGGTAGCGGTCGGGGAACTCGATCCGCAACTGCACCCACAACGGCAAGTGATCCGACATCTCGTTGCGGCGGAAGGTGGTCCGGTAGTAGCGGCGCGGATCGGCGCGCGTGGCGATGCCGCGCTCGCCTTCATAGGTTTCCTGCTGATCGTCGCGATAGACCGTGTCGTAGATCTTTAGGACGCCGGCCTCCGGCGTGGCGATGTGAGCCTCCGGCGCGAACAGATACCCGATATGGTCGTAGAACCGGTCTTCCACGCCGGCGCCGGTATCGGGCAGGCCCCGATCTTCGTGGGGAAAGCTGAAGCCGTGGTCGATCAGCGCGCGGTAGACCGCGCTGTCGGTGTCGAAGATATTGAAATCGCCGAGCAGGATGAGGTGCGGCGCCCACGTCTTACCGCTCTCGAGGCGCTCCTTGAGGAAGCGGCCGAGGGCGTCGGCCTCTTGCACTCGCCGCGGGTTCTCGCGGTCGCCGGGCCCCCAGTGCAGATGGACGGTCGCGACCATGAACTCGAACCAACTGCATTTGAAACCGGTCACGAACGGCGTGCGGTCGAACTGCCAGTTGGGCGTGTCGTCGCCGTTCTCGCCCTCGATCGGCGGCAGCACCAACTCGCCGGCGAGACCGCCGAAACGGACCTTGCGCGAATCATAAAGAAAGGCGAGCCGCTCGTCGTTCCCCGAATCGCCTTCGGTGACGTCGGACAGGATATAGTGCCACCACGGGCCGAGCAGCTCGACGATGCGCTTGAAGTCGGTCAGGTCGGCGCGCACCTCCTGGATTGCGACGACGTCGAACCGCGACAGGATCTCGGCGATGTACCACAGGCTCTCGTCGAGCCGGTCGTAATGGCCCAGCCACTTGATGTTCCACGTCGCCACCAGCAGCGATTCGAAAACCGTCTTGGGCGGCACCTCTTCGTCGAGGCGGGCGCGGAGCCGGATCAGATTGTCGGCGACCCGCGCCTTGTTAGCGCGGACCTGCTCGGGTGCATTTTCGAAGTCGTACCAAAAGGCCATGGGTTTGCTCCCGACCCGCGTGCGGATCGTTGGTTCGGAGACCCCAACCCCGGCCGGCGCGCAGTCCGCGCCGACATCGCTGTTCCAATCCTACCACAGGCCGGCCGCCTTGTGCGTCGCCGATCAAGTGACCCGACGTCGCGCTAACTCCAGATCCGCTTGCCGCTGCCGGGCAGGCCGAGGTCGGTCCACATGGCATCGACCTTGTCGATGATGTCGTCCGACATGCGGATCCGCGTGCCCCAGTCGCGCTTGGTCTCGGGCGGCCACTTGTCGGTGGCGTCGAGGCCGATCTTGGAGCCGAGCCCCGATTCGGGCGCGGCGAAGTCGAGGTAGTCGATCGGCGTGTTCTCGACCAATGTGATGTCGCGTGCCGGGTCCATCCGCGTCGTGATCGCCCATATCACGTCCTTCCAGTCGCGCGCGTCGATGTCGTCATCGACCACGATCACCCACTTGGTGTACATGAACTGGCGCAGGTACGACCACACCCCCATCATCACCCGCTTGGCGTGGCCCGGGTAAGCCTTCTTCATCGACACCACGGCGATGCGGTAGGAACAGCCCTCGGGCGGCAGCCAAAAGTCGACGATTTCGGGGAATTGCTGGCGCAGCAGCGGGACGAACACTTCGTTGAGCGCCTCGCCCAGCACCGACGGCTCGTCGGGCGGCCGCCCGGTGAAGGTCGAGAGGTAGATCGGCTCGCGCCGCCGGGTGATCGCGCTGATCGTGAACACGGGAAAACGCTCGACCGCGTTGTAGTAGCCGGTGTGGTCGCCGTAGGGCCCCTCGTCGCCGTACTCGGTCAGCGAGACATGGCCTTCGAGGACGATTTCGGCCTGCGCCGGCACCTTGAGCGGCACCGTCTTGCAGTCGACCAAGTCGACCTTACGCCCGCGCAGCAGGCCGGCGAACTGGTACTCGGAAAGGGTGTCGGGGACCGGCGTGACGGCGGCCAGGATGGTTCCCGGGTCGGCGCCGATGACGACGGCGGCGGGCAGCGGTTCGGGTTTCTCCGCCTTCCACCGGGCGTGGTGCTGGGCACCGCCGCGATGGCGCAGCCAGCGCATCAGCGTCGTGTTCCGTCCCGTCACCTGCATGCGATAGATGCCGAGGTTGAAATCGTCCTCGCGCCGATCGCCCGGGCCCTTGGTGACGACCAGCGGCCAGGTGATCAACGGCGCCGGCTCGCCCGGCCAGCAGGTCTGCACCGGCAATTGGGCGAGATCGACGTCGTCGCCGGTCAGCACCACCTCGTGGCAGGGGGCGTCGCCCGTGGTCTTGGGCTTCATCGTCATCACGGTCTTCAACAGCGGCAGCATCTCGACCGCCTCGCGCCAGCCGCCGGGCGGCTCGGGCTGGCGCAGGAAGGCGAGGGTCTCGCCGACCTCGCGCAATTGGCCGGGCACGCGGTCCATGCCCCAGGCGACCCGCTCGACGGTGCCGAACAGATTGACCAGCACCGGCATTTGCGCCGGCGCGCCGTCGCCATCGACCGGGTTTTCGAACAGCACCGCCGGCCCGCCCTCGGCGAGCAGCCGGGTCTGGATCTCGGTCATTTCGAGCACGGTCGACACCGGGTGGGCGACTCGGACCAGGCGTCCCTCGCGGTCGAGCCGGTCGATGAAATCTCTGAGCGATGCGTACGGCATGGCGGCACATTAGCGATGGGTCGCGGTCCGGCCAACGGCAAATGAAGTAAAGAAAATCGCAAATGTGCGGCCGGTTCGGCCGAACGCGGCGGGAACGATTCGGCGTCAGCCGGTCAACCGCGCCGCCAGCCAGCGGCGAAAACGCCGCCACGGTCCGACCCGGACCGGCGGCAGTCGCTCACCGATGTCCCGCCGAGATGCGTTTTCTTCGAGTTCGTGCTGGGTGACCACCATCTCGGCGCAGCGGCAGCCTTCGCCAAGCGCGGCCTTTTCGAGGTAGAATTTTTCGAAGCTGTTTCGGGGCATGGCTTTTTTCGTCCCACTCGATCGGCAAGGCGGCTGTTCAGCGACTGTGCCGCCGCATGCGCTGACGCCTTCGCCGACCCTCGTCGCAGCCGGCCAGCGTCACAGAGGCAGCCCGCCGTCGATCTTCGGCACCTTGCCGCCGGCCTCCTTGACCGCGCGACGATAGGCCTTCTCCGAGGTGAACGGCCAGTGCTTGCCGAGATGCTTTTTCTTCGCCTTCTTGATGCCGCCGCCATGGGGCAGCACGCGCACCCAGCCGCCGTCGCGGGCGATCACCGGTATCGGCCGGTCCCAGCGCGAGAACACGCGGCGCATGGTCGCGGTCCAGTCGCGCATGACGTCGAATTCTTCCGGGTCCTTGCGGAACACCGCCTCGTAGGCGGCGACGAACTCGTCGACGAATTTGCGGTCGACCTTGGCCAGGTTCGAAATCACCCAGCAGCGGTCCTCGAAGGTCCAATAGACCGCCAGGCCGACGAATTCCCGTTCCTTGGTGATGTACGGGAAAAACGGAAAGGTGCGGCACGACAGGCTGCGATTCTCGCGTTCGCAACTGCGCGCGCCCTTGCATTCGATAGCCAGGCAGCTCTTGGCGAGACCGTCGACGATCTCGCGGCCGGCGGCGTCAGTGGGCACGAAGCGGTGCCACAGATCGGTGCGCTTCTTGAGCAGCTTCCATTCCGCCTTGTTGACCACCGGCACCGCATTGTCGGCGGTACAGCAGACCGGTTCGCCGTCGTTCAAAGGGGCGCACATCCGGCCACAGTCGAAGCGCAACACGGGCGCTTCGAAATTGCGGTAGATCTTGGCGTAGTCGGCTTTTTTAACGGCCATCGCACCGGTCTCTCTGGTCGGGTGCCATAACGACGCGGTGAACGGCTATCCGTCAAGCTCCGATTTGGCGATGCGCGTTCGCAATGCGTGTCGGGGTGGGCGGCCGCAACCGCGACTTCACGAAGCGCGCTTGCGGGTGACGGTGCCGGCGCGGGCATGCAGCGCCGTCACCAAGCGGGATTCAGGGCCGCCGTCGTCCGATAGCGCACTGGCGGCGTCATAGAGAGCGCGGCAAAATTCCGGCGAATCCCAGCGGTTGTTCTCGGGCACCTCGGGTCCGATGACCGCCCGGGTGAGACGCGTACCGAGGCGCAGACGCAGCCAGGGCAGACGCGCCCGCCGCCACGGTTCCGCCTGGTCGGGGAGAACCGCGAAATAGGAAGTGAACAGGGCATCGATAACGCCGCTCTCATACGGCTTGCCGGTCATCAGGAGCCCGCACAGGGCGTTCCAGATTTGGGCGACGCGAATCGTATCGAGGTCAATCCAAATCGGTTTTCGGTCGATTCGGGCAATGAAATTTCGTGCCGTCGGATCGGTCTGGCAGAGCGCCCACGGGCCAGCAATCTCGGCGTCCCGGAACACCGCGATGTCGGCGCGCATCCGATCCCTGAGATCGTCAGGAAATTCCGCAACCTGCGCCAGTTTCTGTTCGAGGATGTCTTGAACCGGGGGATGGGCGACCAGGGAGGATCCGTTGAACGACGAAACCGGCGACCGATGCAGGTGTGCCATTTCCGTGCCGATGGTCGCCGCCAGCGCCTTACTTCCGGCGCGGTCCCGCCACAAGGTGCCGGCGCAGGCCTTGTCCGCGATGATAAAATAGGTTTGGCCGTGATGGCGCAGGAAGCCGCAGCCGAGGCGCTCGGCGACGCCGATGCCGGTCGCCTGCAAGACGTTGTGGGCATGGAGATTGGCCCGCGCGAGATAGAACCGTGACGGCACATAGACCCGGAAGAAGAAGCCGTCGCCGTTATCGAGCCGGGCCTCCATCGCCCGGTAGCGCGGCTTGAGGACACGCCCAACCAACGCCTCCTCGATGCCCCGCCTGGCACGCCGCGGCATGCCATAGCGGGCGATCGCCGACGCCATCATTGGCAACGGCACCGCCGTATGCGCGAGCGAATGCAACACCCTCATGCGGAGTTCCCCAACCCCATTGCCGTTTTTTCGGCTTGCCCGAGTGTAGCCGAATCGTATCGGAAGGGCACCCTTCGCGCGCCGGTGGCGGCGGCGCTGGTTGTCTCCGTCCGGGGGTGACGCTAAATGAATGCCGGTAACAATCAGCCGAGGCGGCGAGATGGGCCGAACAGGCGCGCGATCGGGGAACGGTTTCCCGGAGATCGAAAGGCGATGACCATGGTTCCGCCGGACCGGGCCGGCCGGCTGGCGCGGGCGATGGCCTATCCCTTTGCGATCCCGCCCGGATCCTTCGTTTTCCGCGATGGCGCGGCGACATCCTTGGATTTCGCGGACCTGCCGTCGCTGACCCGCGGCCGCATGCCCGTGATCGCCTGCGGATCCAACCAGTCGCCGGATCAATTGGCCCGCAAATATGCGGGCCGTGGCGACGTGTTTCCCGTATTGCGGGCCCGGCTGCGCGATTTCGACGCCGTCTATTCGGCCCATATCACCACCTACGGCTCGGTCGCCTCGACCCTGCAACATATTCCGGGGACGACCGTTGCCCTATCGGTGCTGTGGCTCGACGGCGACCAACTGGCGCTGATGCACACCACCGAGGCGCCGGGCGAGAACTATGCCTATACGCGGTTGGAAGGGGTGCGGATCGAGGTCGACGGCGGCGGCGTTCTTGAAACCGCCTGGGCCTATACCAGCCTGCACGGCTGCCTCAACCACGACGGCGATATGGTGCCGCTCGCCGCCATGCCGGCCGAGAACAGGTCGCGACCGGCGCTCGAGCAGCAAGAAATGCTTGGCGCGGTGCACCGGCGATTGGCGCCGGAGATCGCGTTCGAGGACTTCGTCCTCGAAAATATCGGCGATCGCCATATCCGGCGTCGGCGCATCGGCGCGTTGCGGGCCGACGCGGCGCCCTTCGGCTGGGCCCGGGCCTTCCACGAGATCTGATCTCGCGCCTTTGTTCGCGGCGCCGACGGGGATAGAATAGCGGCGGAGGTCTAGCCCCATGCTGCCGCCCTTTGGTTCCGCTAAAGCAACTCGCAACAGCGCGCCGGACGACCGGCGCCGCGTGATGGATGCGGCGGAGATCCTGTGCGTGCGCGAGGTCGACCTGTTCCGGCTCGCCTGGTTCAAATGGCACGGCGCGCGTGGCGACGACCGGGCCATCGAGCGCGCCTTCGTCCGCTACATGTTCCATGGCGTGGTGCCGCCATGGGTGCGCCATTTCGCTCGCGCGGTCGTCGCCGACGCCGAACGCGGACGCCTGCAACCGCAGCCCCACGGCGTCATCCAGCGCCGGCCCGAGCCGGCCACGCCGTGGCCGGGCGCGGTCTATGTCGCCATCGTCATGGCGGTGACGGTGCTGTTCGTCCTGGTGCTGAGCGTGACACCGGGAAGTGGCGACGACGCGCAATCGATGGTGTGCGGCGGCGGCGAGGGGCTGCGCTTCTATGCCCAATTCGCCTATGCCTTTTCCGGCCGCCCGCCGCCCGATTGCGTTTGACCGGGTAAGGTCCTAATACCAAGGCTCGATGATAGGAACCCATCTCACCGCGGGGATTTTGTCCGCTCACCAGGCGCGGGTCGCGCCGTGGTGCCGATCCACCACAAGCGGCCCGCAACGCCGTGAGCGGACCAAAGGCCGCGGCCTTCGGTGGGGCAAATCGGCCCCCCGGGTGCGTTGCGGCGCTCGCCCGATGTCTCGGCATCGCGCTTCGCACCGCGCCTGCCCGGATGACCCGATTTGCACCCATGAGATGTGTCCCTATCATCGAGCCTTGGTATAGCTATCGGCGGCCATGGCCAAGCTGCCCGACATCCCGTCGCCTTGTATCGCGGTCTGTACCCTCGACCCGGTGACCGGGTATTGCCGCGGTTGCATGCGGACGGCCCACGAGATCGGCCGCTGGCCGGTCGCCGAAAACGAAGAACGCCTGGCGATCGTCGAGCAGCTCAAGGCACGCCGCCGCGCTGCCGGCCGGACCAGCGCCGCGGACAGCCGACCGCGCCGCCGCCGCCGCGATCACATTGTCAGCTGACCGGCGATAATGGCGGCGAGGACGATCAGCCCGGCGTCGCGATTGCTGCGGAACGTGGCGAGGCAGACGGCCGGATCGTCGATGTCGACAGACGCCGCCTGCCGCATCATGTGAAGCGCCGCCGCCAGCCATAAAGGCCAGAACGCCCAGCCCAGTCCCGCCAACACGGCGGCCGCCGCGATCAAGGCGGCGGCGGCGATGTAAAAGCCGAACAACCACGGACGTGTCGCCGCGCCGAGCTTCAGCGCCGTCGATTTGACGCCGATCAGGGCGTCGTCATCCTTGTCCTGGTGGGCATAGATGGTGTCGTAGCCGAGGGTCCAGAAAATGCCGGCGACATAGAGCACCACCGGCGCCGCGCCGAGACCGCCCTGAACCGCCGCCCAGCCCATGAGGGCGCCCCAGTTGAAGGCCAGGCCGAGGAATATCTGGGGCCAGTAGGTGACCCGCTTCATCAGCGGATAGGTGAAGACCAGCACCAGCGACGCGATGCCCAGCCCGATCGCATAGCCGTCGAGCTGCAGCAGGATGATCAGGCCGGCCACCAGTTGCGCGCCGAGGAACAACACCGCGCGGCGGACGCTGACATCTCCACTTGGAATCGGCCGGGTTCGGGTGCGCGCCACGCGGCCGTCGAAATCGCGGTCGACGATGTCGTTGAAGGTGCAACCGGCGCCGCGCATGATCACCGCGCCAATGCCGAACAAAAGGATCAGCCAAAAGTCCGGCCATGTGCCGGTGCGCGCCAGTGAAATTCCCCACCAGCACGGCAGCAGCAACAGCCAGGTGCCGATCGGCCGGTCGAGCCGCATCAGGCGCAGATAAGGACGGGCCGGGCGCGGGACCCAGCGGTCGATCCAGCCGTCTTCGGCGATGTCGGTCTGTGCTCGTGGAGTCGATTGCGCCATCGTCGCCGGTAATTTCTTGGTCGGCCCGGCCGCTGCGTGCTTGACCCGGCAACGACGCGAGGCAAGATCGGTCTCGGAAAGACTGCGCCACGCGACGGCGCTTGGCAAGGGCGAGCGGAGGGACCATGGCCGGCGACAATCGATATCAAAGGCTCCATGTCGACGACGACCTCGGCGATGGTGCCGCCATCGTCCTCGATGCCGGCCAGACCCACTATTTGAAAGACGTCATGCGGCAACAGGCGGGCGATTCGGTTCACCTGTTCAACGGCCGCGACGGCGAGTGGCGCGCGCGGATCGAGGGACACGGCAAGCGCGGCACGACGGCGACCGTCGAACGCCGCGTCCGCACCCAGGAAAGTGAGCCCGATTTGTGGCTGGTGTTCGCGCCGGTCAAAGGCGGGCGTGTCGAAAACATGGTGGAAAAGGCGACCGAGCTTGGCGTCTCCCGGCTGCTGCCGGTGGTCACACAACGCACGGTCGTGACCCGGATCAACCAGCGCCGGCTGCGGGTGCGGACGATCGAAGCGGCCGAGCAATGCGGTCGGCTGACGGTTCCGGTGATTTCGGCCCTACAACCGCTCGTCGATGTAGTGCGGGATTGGCCCGATGGACGGCGGTTGCTGTGGTGCGACGAGAGCGGTGGCGGCGATCCCATCGCCGCCGCTCTGGCCGCCGCCGGTCCGGGCCCGTGGGCGGTCATGACCGGGCCGGAGGGCGGCTATGCGTCGTCGGAGCTTGACGCCTTGCGAAAACTGCCGTTTGTTACGGCGGTCAGCTTAGGGGGACGCATCTTGAGGGCCGATACGGCGGCGATCGCGGCGCTGGCTTGCCTGCAGGCGGTGGCGGGAGATTGGCGCCAAACCTCGCCGTCTTTCGTCAGCTGAACCGCGCCATCCACATCAACGAACTCTGCCCATGTCCGGTCCTCCACAATTCAAAGGCGAGCCGATCGGCGGCAAGGCCGATCTCGTCGAATACCTCGAACAGGGGCGCAAGACGCCGGACCAATGGCGCATCGGCACCGAACACGAGAAATTCGCCTTCCGCTGGTCCGACTATCGTCCGCTGCCCTATGACGGGCCCGACGGCATCTGCGCGGTTCTTCAGGGGCTCGAACAATTCGGCTGGGACGGGGTCTATGAAGGCGAGACGCTGATCGGATTGACCAAGGGCGGCGCCTCGGTCAGCCTCGAGCCGGGCGGTCAACTCGAATTGTCCGGCGCACCGGTCGAGACCATTCATCAGACCTGCGACGAGGTCAACGTCCACCTCACCGAGGTCAAGGCGGTGACCGAGGAACTCGGTGTCGGTTTGATCGGGCTCGGCTTCAATCCGAAATGGCGGCGCGAGGACATCCCGTGGATGCCGAAAGGGCGCTACAAGATCATGCGCGCCTACATGCCGACGCGCGGCTCGCTCGGCCTCGACATGATGCTGCGGACCTGCACCGTCCAGGTCAATCTCGACTTCTCGTCGGAAGCCGACATGGTCAAGAAGTTCCGCGTCAGCCTGGCGCTGCAACCGGTGGCGACGGCGCTGTTCGCCAACTCCCCTTTCACCGAGGGCAAGCCCAACGGCTTCGTCAGCTATCGCAGCCATATCTGGACCGATACCGATCCCGACCGTTCCGGCATCCTGCCTTGGGTGTTCGAGGACGGCATGGGCTTCGAACGCTATGTCGATTATGCCCTCGACGTGCCGATGTATTTCGTCTACCGCGACGGCACCTATATCGACGCCAGCGGCCAGTCGTTCCGTGATTTTATGGCCGGTAAACTGGCCGCCTGCCCAGGCGAGGTTCCGAGCGCCGGCGATTGGAACGACCACCTGACCACGATCTTCCCCGAGGTCCGGCTCAAGCGGTTCCTCGAAATGCGCGGTACCGACGGCGGTCCGTGGCGTAGCCTGTGCGCCTTGCCCGCGCTGTGGGTCGGGCTGCTCTACGACCAGGGGGCGCTGGACGCCGCCTGGGATTTGGTCAAGGACTGGTCGATGGAGGAATACGCCGCGCTCCGCGACGACGTGCCGAAGAGCGGTTTCGCGACGCCGTTCCGCGACGGCACGGTGCGCGACCTGTCGCTCGAAGTGCTTGCCATCGCCCGCCAAGGCCTGCGCCACCGTGCGGTGCCAGACCGTATCGGCCACAACGAGGAGGGCTTCCTCGCCACGCTGCAGGAAAACGCGGACAGCGGAATGACGCCCGCCGACTACCTGCTCGACGACTACCACCAGCGCTGGAACGGCGACATCGACCGCATCTATGCCGAATGCGCGTATTAGACGGTTGGCGTTCTGACCCCCGAGCTCAGAATCCGATCGCGTCGAGCAGTAGAGCCGACTGGCGCTGCCAGGATAATTCGGCCAATGTCGCGGCACCACGCCCGGCGCGGCGCCGGGCCTCGTCACGGTCGCTGTAGATAGCGTCGAGCGCTTCCACAATCTGATCGACCGAAGATTCGCCCCAGTGTTCGACATTGCCTTGCGAGGGGCACCACGGCACCGAGCCCTTGTCGGTCAACACATAACAATTGTCGTCGCCGATCAGATCCAGATGCCCGGTGTTCGCCGACAGGATCGTCGGCACGCCGCAGGCCATCGCTTCCATGGCGACAAGGTTGGTACCGCCTTCGCAGCGGTTGGGAAAGACGGCCGCGTCCATGCCCTGCAGAATCTGGGGCATTTCCTTGTTGGCGACCATGCCGATATTGTCGAAGGATCCCGAGGGCAGGCCATTATCGACCAGCCACCGCGCGATCTCGTCCTTGGTGTTGCTGTTGATTTCCGGCGGCCGCGTCACCAGCCCGCCGTGTTCGATCAGTGCGCTCCAGCGCGGGTAGAGATTGTCCCAGCAGAAGCAGAGCTTCGCATCTGGGTGCCGCGCATGGAAGGCGCGGAAGGCGGCGATGACGATGTCCTGCCCCTTGCGGTATTCCAGCTTGCCGCCGGAGAACACCCGGAACGGACCGGGCTCGTTGCTCATTTCGGGCCGCGGTCGAAAGCGCGCGTGGTCGATCCCTTGCAATATGACCCGGACGTTATCCAGACCTTCCGCGCGCAGCCAGTCACCGACCCAGGTCGATCCCGCGACGATGGTATCGAAAGACCGCGCACGCACGCGCCCTTCGTCGCTCAGAATGTTGTGTTCCTGGAATGTGACTGCGTGGTTGGCCGTGGTCGAGCGAGGCGTGAGGGAGACGAAATCATGGTTGGCTGCGGCGATGATGGGGAAGCTGACCTTGGCGGTCTCGGAATGGCCCCTGATATTGGTAAGAACCTGACCGGTGGCCGCGTGAATCGTGGCGAGTACCTGGCGTTGCTCATCGGCCAGATCGTTGATGGAGCGGCTCGGTTGTACCAGAAAACACGGCATCGCCCGGCCCGCCTTGAACGCTTCGTAGGCGAAATTGACGCCGAAGATCCCCCACCCGGATACCGTCGACGGCTGCCATCCGATGCCGAGAAGTTCCACGCTCAGCAATCCATCGGTTGGGTGGAGAGAGCTACGCTGCTTCGGTGCCGCCGACGGTCATTGCGTCGAGCAACAGGGTCGGCTGGCCGACGCCCACCGGGACGCCTTGGCCATCCTTGCCGCAGGTGCCGACGCCCGGATCGAGAGCCATGTCGTTGCCGACCATGCTGATCTTGGTCAAGGCGTCGGGCCCATTGCCGACCAGCGTCGCGCCCTTGACCGGCGCGCCGATCCGCCCATCCTCGATGAGATAGGCCTCGGCCGCCGAGAACACGAATTTGCCCGATGTGATATCGACCGAGCCGCCGCCGAAATTGACCGCATAGAGGCCGCGGTCGACGGCGCCGATGATCTCGTCCGGCGCATGATTGCCGGCCAGCATATAGGTATTGGTCATACGCGGCATCGGGTGGTGGGCGTGGCTCTCGCGGCGGCCGTTGCCGGTCGGCGCCATGCCCATTAGCCGCGCGTTCTGCCGGTCCTGCATGAATCCGACGAGGATGCCGTCCTCGATCAATGTCGTATTCTGCGTTGGCGTGCCTTCGTCGTCGACGGTGAGCGAGCCGCGCCGGTCGGCGAGGGTGCCGTCATCGACCACGGTCACCCCGGGCGACGCGATACGCTCGCCGAGCAGCCCGGCGAAGGCCGAAGTCTTCTTGCGGTTGAAATCGCCCTCGAGGCCGTGGCCGATCGCCTCGTGCAACAGGATGCCGGGCCAGCCGGGGCCGAGCACGACCGGCATTTCGCCGGCCGGCGCCGCAACCGATTCGAGGTTGACCAACGCCCGCCGCAACGCCTCGTCGGCCTGCTCCCGCCAGTTCTCCGGCTGCAGCCATTCGTCGTAAAGCGCGCGGCCGCCGGCGCCATGGCTGCCCGATTCCATGCGCCCGTCATTCTCGGCGATAACGGTCACGTTGAGCCGCACCAGCGGGCGGATGTCGCCGACGCCGGCGCCGTCGGCGCGGAGGATTCGGACCGCCTGCCACTGGCCCGACAGCGAGACCGAAACCTGACGCACCCGCTGGTCCCGGTCACGGAGGTGGCGGTCGATATCGGCCAACAGCTTGACCTTGTCTTCGAACGGCACCCCTTCCAACGGGTTGGCGTCGATGTAGAGGGTCTGGTTGGTCCCCGGCGGTGGTGCCGCCATCGCCCCCGAACGGCCGCTGCGCACCGCACGCACGGTGTCGGCGGCGCGTCGGATCGCCGCCTCCGACAGCTCCGAGGCGTGGGCATAGCCGATGGCTTCGCCGTCGACGGCACGCAAACCGAAGCCCTGGCTGGTGTCGAAGCCGGCGGATTTCAGCTTGCCGTCGTCGAAAACCAGGCTCTCCGACTGGCAGTATTCGAGGAACAATTCGCCGTCGTCGCATCCGGTCAGCGCATCGTCGACGATCCTCTCGACGCGATCGGGGTCGAGATCGGTGCGCTCGAAGAACAGGGCGTCGGTTGCGGTCATGGCATCACTCTCTTCTCGACTGGTTCGAATCTTGGCGTCGCGGATAGGGATCAAATATGGCATCGCCGCGGCCGAAACGCCACGGCCGCGCCCGGTTTTCTGCGACATCGTGTCGCACGGCCCACGGATCGATTTTTTTTCGTTTGGAATCAAAGGAATAGGGTGGCGGAATTGGGTCGCGCCTACAGCCGCCGCGGGGTGCGGGCGCCATGGCGTTGAGGGTCAATGAATTGGTGGTGTAAGGTCCGCCCGCTGCGGCACTGACGCCTGTCGATGCCGCCGTTTCGACATCCAAGCCGACAATTGGGGCAAACGATATGGCATTCAGCAAGATCGGCGTCGTTCTCAAGGGGATGGCGGTAGCCGTTGCGGCGCTCGTTCTCGGCGCCGCCGGGGGGGAACCGGTACCGTGGCAAATCAACCTTCAACCGGCGGCGACGCCGGTCATGGAGGACATCCGCAGCTTCAATTTCCTGATATCAATCATCATCGTATTGATTTCGGCGTTCGTGTTGGCGCTGCTGGCGTGGACGGTTTACAGCTTCCATCACAAACGCAACCCGATCCCGTCGAAGACCACCCACAACGCGCTGGTCGAGGTCATCTGGACGGTGGTGCCGATCTTGATCCTGGTGCTGATCGTCGTTCCCTCGTTCAAGCTCCTATACAAAGAGGACGTGATCCCGGATCCGGAGATGACGATCAAGGCGATCGGCCACCAATGGTACTGGACCTACGAATATCCGGACCACGGGGGCATCGAATTCGATTCGTTCATGGTCCCCGACGACGAGTTGCTGCCGGACCAACCGCGGCTGTTGGCCACCGACACCAATATCGTCTTGCCCGTCGATACGATCGTCCGGATTCTCGTGACCGCCGACGATGTCATTCACTCCTGGACCATTCCGGCCTTCGGTTCGAAGATCGACGCGGTTCCGGGCCGGATCAACGAGACCTGGGTCAATATCCAGCGCGAGGGCCTCTACTACGGCCAGTGCTCGGAGCTGTGCGGGGTCAATCACGGCTTCATGCCGATCGCCGTCGAAGCGGTATCGAAAGACGCGTTCGAGAAATGGGTCGCCGAGCAACAGGCGGCCGCGGCGCCACCGGCCGGCGCCAACCAAATCGCCGGCGCGACAGCGCCGAGCATCGACTGAGTTAGGAGAATACGCGATGAGCGACGGCGACACGGCAGCGGTCCACGACCATCACGAGCACCCCGACCATCCGACGGGATGGCGTAGGTTCGTCTATTCGACGAACCACAAGGACATCGGCACGATGTATTTGGTCTTCGCCGTCGTCTTCGGCATCGTCGGTGCGCTCATGTCGATCATCATGCGCATCGAGCTGGCCGCGCCCGGCGATGGCATCCTCGGCGACGACTATCACTTTTTCAACGTTCTGGTCACCGGCCACGGCCTGATCATGGTGTTCTTCATGATCATGCCGGCGATGATCGGCGGTTTCGGCAACTGGATCGTGCCGATCATGATCGGCGCTCCGGACATGGCCTTCCCGCGCATGAACAACATCAGTTTCTGGCTGCTGATTCCGTCCGCCCTGTTGCTCGTCGGTTCGTTCACGGTAGCCAGCGGCGCCGGTACCGGGTGGACGGTCTATCCGCCGCTATCGGCTCAGATCGGTCATCCCGATGCCGCGGTCGACATGGCGATCCTCAGCCTTCACCTGGCCGGCGCGTCGTCGATCCTGGGCGCGATCAATTTCATCACGACGATCTTCAACATGCGCGCGCCCGGCATGACCTTGTTCAAGATGCCGCTGTTCGTGTGGTCGATCCTGATCACCGCGTGGCTGCTGCTGTTGTCGCTGCCGGTCCTCGCCGGCGGCATCACCATGCTGTTGACCGACCGCAATTTTGGCACCGCATTCTTCGAGCCCGCAGGCGGCGGCGATCCGCTCCTGTTCCAGCACCTGTTCTGGTTCTTCGGCCATCCGGAAGTCTACATCCTGATCCTGCCCGGCTTCGGCATCATCTCGCAGGTCGTGTCGACCTTCGCGCGCAAGCCCGTGTTCGGCTATCTCGGCATGGTCTACGCGATGATCGCGATCGGTTTCATCGGTTTCATCGTCTGGGCCCACCACATGTATACGGCCGGCCTCGACGTCGATACCAAGGCCTATTTCACCGCGGCGACGATGATCATCGCGGTGCCGACGGGAATCAAGATCTTCAGCTGGATCGCCACTATGTGGGGCGGCTCGCTTCATTTCCGGGTGCCGATGATGTGGGCGATCGGCTTCATCTTTGTGTTCACGGCCGGCGGCGTGACCGGGGTCGTGCTGTCCAATGCGGGGCTCGATACCGCGCTCCACGACACCTATTTCGTGGTCGCCCATTTCCACTATGTGCTGTCGATCGGTGCGGTGTTCGCCATCTTTGCCGGCTTCTATTACTGGCTGCCCAAGATGTGCGGCCGAATGTATCCGAGCGCGATCGCCCGACTCCACTTCTGGGTCACCTTCATCGGCGTCAATGTGACCTTCTTCCCGATGCATTTCGTCGGCGTCGCCGGGATGCCGCGTCGCGTTCCCGACTACCCCGACGCTTACGCCGGGTGGAACATGATCGCGTCGCTCGGATCCTACCTCACGGGCGTCGGGATGCTGATCTTCGTCTATCTGTTGTGGCGGACCTTCACCGCCGGCGAACGGGTCGGCGCCAATCCGTGGGGTGAGGGCGCGACCACACTCGAATGGACGGTGAGCTCGCCGCCGCCGTTCCATACCTTCGAGGAACTGCCGCAGATCAAGTAGGCGGCGGATGGCGGATCGACAGCGGAACGGCCGATGACGATGAGCGGTACATCGCTAGAAACGCGCATCCCGGCACCGGTGTATGACACTGCGGCGCCGGCATCGGCGCGCGACTTCGTCGAACTGATGAAACCGCGGGTGATGTCGCTGGTGGTGTTTACCGCATTCTGCGGCATGATGCTGGCGCCGGGGACGCTCCACCCGGTGCTGGCGCTGGTCGCGATCCTGTGCATCGCCGCCGCGGCGGGCGCGTCCGGGGCGATCAACATGTGGTACGACCGCGACATCGACGCGCTGATGGAGCGCACTCGCGGGCGGCCGATTCCGACCGCCCGGGTGGCGCCGACGACGGCGTTGGAGTTCGGCTGTTTCCTGGCCCTCGGCGCGGTCGCCATCATGGGGCTCGCGGTCAATTGGACGGCGGCCGCCCTGTTGGCGCTGACCATCGCCTTCTATGTCTTCGTTTATACGATTTGGTTGAAACGCCGGACGCCGCACAACATCGTCATCGGCGGCGCGGCGGGCGCGTTTCCGCCAATGGTCGGGTGGGCCGCCGTCGGCGGCGACGTCACCTTGGCGAGCATCGCGCTGTTCGCCATCATATTCATGTGGACACCGCCCCACTTCTGGGCGCTGTCGCTCTATCGGCGCGGCGACTACGAGCGGGCCGGGGTGCCGATGTTGCCGGTCGTCGCCGGCGAGGCCGAGACCCGGCGCCAGATCCTGATCTATACCATCTGCCTGGTGCCGGTGACGCTTGCGCCGACCCTGCTGGGCGCGACCGGCTGGACCTATTTCGCCGGCGCGGCGGTGCTCGGCGCCCTGTTCATGGTCTGCGCCATCCGGGTTTGGCGCGATCCGGTCGAACGCACGGCGCGACTGATGTTCGGTTATTCGATCCTGTATCTCTTCCTGTTGTTCCTGTTGATGCTGGCCGACCGAGCGCCGGCTTCGGGAGCGTGATGTGGCGGGCCGCCAACTCAGCGCGCAGCACCGTCGCAACCGTGGCCGCAACCTGGCTTTGCTCGCCGTCCTCGGCGGGCTCGTCGTGCTGTTCTACGTCGTCACCCTGGTTCGGATGGGGGGCGGTTGAGATGAACGCGGCGGCGAACCCGAGACGACGCCACGCGATCACGGTGGCGGGCCTGGCGATGGTGATCATGGCGATGGGCGGGTTGGTCTACGCCTCGGTACCGCTCTACCAATGGTTCTGCCAGGCCACCGGCTATGGCGGCACGACCAATACGGCGGTGGAAGCACCGGCGGTAATCGGCGAGCGCGAGATGATTGTGCGCTTCAACGCCGACGTCAATTCCCGCTTGCCGTGGGAGTTCGAGCCCAGCCAGCGCGAGGTCGTGGTGCGTCTCGGCGAGCAGACATTGGCCTTTTATCAGGCCCGGAACACCGGCGAAGAGGCGATCGTCGGCACCGCGACATTCAATGTGACGCCCCAGAAGGCGGGCTATTATTTCACCAAGATCGAGTGCTTTTGCTTCACCGAGCAGCGCTTGGCGCCGGGCGAAAGCCTGGAAATGCCGGTCTCGTTCTTTATCGATCCCGATCTGGCGGCCGACCCCAATCTCGATGACGTGACCTCGATTACGCTCTCTTATACCTTTTTCCGCGATCTCGAAGACAAGCCCGATGCGACGGCGGAGCAGGCCGCGTGGACGACGGCTGAGGAACGCCTCGCGGCGGCGCAATGAGCATGACAATGGACCGGGCCGCAAACCGCCCAAACCAGGGGAAAGTACGATGACTGACAGCCACGCCCACGAGCAAAAGCACCCCTACCACCTGGTCGATCCGAGCCCGTGGCCGGCGGTCGGCGCGGTCGCCGCCTTCATCCTCGCCGTCGGCGCCATCTGGTATATGCATGGCGGCCATTGGTCGGTCATGGCGATCGGCTTGCTCATGATCCTGGCGACGATGTGGATGTGGTGGCGCGACGTGATTCGCGAGGCCATGGTCGAGGGCCACCATACGCCGGTCGTTCAGCTCGGCTTGCGCTATGGCATGGCGTTGTTCATCGCCTCCGAGGTGATGTTCTTTGTCGCCTTCTTCTGGGCCTTCTTCAACGCCAGCCTGTTCCCGACCGAGGCGACCGGCGGTGTGTGGCCGCCGGAAAGCATCGAGGCGGTATTCAATCCGTGGGATCTGCCGTTCATGAACACCTTGATCCTGCTGACCTCGGGCTGCACCGTGACCTGGGCTCACCATGCGCTGCGCGAGGGCAATCGCCAGGGCCTGATCTACGGCCTCGGTCTGACGGTCGTGCTCGGTATCCTGTTCACCTGTGTCCAGGCCTACGAATACACCCACGCGCCGTTCGGCTTCACCGAGGGCATCTATCCGTCGGCGTTCTTCATGGCGACCGGCTTTCACGGCTTCCACGTCATCATCGGCACGACCTTCTTGATCGTCTGTTTCTTCCGCGCCGTGAAGGGCCATTTCAAGCCCGATCACCATTTCGGCTTCGAGGCGGCGGCCTGGTACTGGCATTTCGTCGACGTGGTGTGGATCTTCCTGTTCGTCTGCGTCTATGTCTGGGGCAGCGGCGACACCCCGTTCCACAATTGACCGGGCACGGATGACAGAGCCGTACTATCCGGCCATTTCCCCGCTCACCGCCGGTCTCGGCTGCCGCTGCCCGCGCTGCGGCCGCGGGCGGCTCTATAGCGGTTATCTGACCGTCGCCGAGACCTGCGCGGAATGCGGGCTCGACCTTCGCGCCCATGACAGCGGTGACGGCCCGGCGGTCTTTATCATCCTCATCCTCGGCTTTGTCGTGGTTTTCCTGGCGATCATGGTCGAAGTATTCTTCACACCGCCCTATTGGGTCCACGTCGTTTTGTGGCCGCCAATCGTGATCGGCCTGTCGCTGCTCATGCTGCGGCCGCTCAAGGCGATGCTGATCGCCCTGCAATTCAAGCACGATCTGCTCGCGTCGCATGACTGACACAGGATCGGGCGAACGGACGTTTCGCTGCGGCCGTTGGCGGCTGCCGCTGTGGGCGACGGTGTTCGCCGGCGGCGCGATCGTCGCCATGCTCGCCCTCTCACTGTGGCAGGTCGAGCGGCTTGAATGGAAGGATTCGGTGATCGCGGAGCGCAAGGCCGCATTGAAGGCGCGGCCAATACCGCTGCCGAGTGTGATCGAGGCCGCCGAGGATTGGGATTTCCGGCGGGTAACGGCAACCGGTGTCTTCGACCATGACCGGGAAACCTATCTCGGCGCCCGCTCGCTGAACGGCAATCTGGGCTACCACGTGCTGACGCCGCTGCGCCGTTCCGACGGCACCGACGTCATCGTCGACCGCGGCTGGATACCGCTCCGTTCGCATGACCGCGCCAACCGGCCCGGGTCCCTGACCGCCGGCGAGATTACGGTGGCAGGGGTCGCCCGCACGACCGGAAAACGCGGCTGGCTGACGCCGGAAGACAGCCCTGAAGAGGAATTCTGGTTCGTCGTCGATATCGACGCCATTGGCCGCCACCTCGAACTCAAAAATGTCGTCCCGGTTTATATCGAAGCCGGCAGGTCCCAGAGCGTCGAACTACCGATCGGCGGCCAGACGAGGTGGGAACTGCCCAACGACCATCTGCAATACGCCATCACCTGGTTCTGTCTGGCGGTTGCGTTGGCTGTCATTTACGTCGTCTATGTCCGCCGGCTCAACGCTCCATGACTGCATACGAGGGGCTCGAGACGCGGTTTCGCCGGCTCGCGATCCTCGGTGACGCGATCGGCGTCCTGCACTGGGACGCATCGGTCATCATGCCGCCCGGGGGCGCCGAAACCCGCGGCGAGCAGATGGCGACCCTGCGCGTGATCCATCACGAACTGATGACCGATCCGGCGCTCGCCGACCTGCTTGATGCCGCCGAATCCGAGGCCGCGGGTCTCGATCCCTGGCAGGCCGCCAATCTGCGCGAGATGCGGCGCCAGTGGATCCACGCCAATGCGCTCGATGCGGACCTGGTGGCGGCGTTCAGCAAGATCTGCTCGACCGGTGACATGGTGTGGCGCGAGGCCCGGCCCAAGGCCGATTTCGCCACCGTGCGGCCGTACCTGGAAGAGATGCTGGCGCGGGTGCGCGAAATCGCTGCCCGCAAGGCGGAGGCGCTCGGCACCACCCCCTACGATGCGCTTCTCGACGAATTCGAGCCCGCCGGCCGGGCCGTCGAGATCGATCGCGTGTTCGAGGATGTCGCCGCCTTCCTGCCCGATTTGATCGATCGCGTGCTGGTCCGCCAAACCGCGCAGCCAGCGGTCGCCGCCTTTGCCGCCGGTATCGCCGAAGATCGCCAGCGCGAGCTCGGCCACAGCATAATGGCGGTTCTTGGCTTCGATTTCGAACACGGGCGGCTCGATACCAGCGCCCATCCCTTTTCCGGCGGTGCGCCCGACGACCTCCGCATCACCACCCGTTACAGCGACCGCGACTTCACCGAAACGCTGATGGCGGTCATTCACGAGACCGGGCATGCACTCTACGAATATCAGTTGCCGCAAGAATGGCGCTATCAGCCGGTCGGCCAGTCGCGGGGCATGGCGCTGCACGAAAGCCAGTCGCTGCTGATGGAAATGCAAGCCTGCCGGTCGCGCGAGTTCGTCACCTTCGCCGCGCCGCTGATGCGGGAAAAGCTGGGCGGCAACGGCGGCGATTGGTCGGAGGACAACATCTACCGGCACTACACCCGGGTCGAACGCAGTTTTATCCGCGTCGAGGCCGACGAGGTGACCTATCCGGCCCATGTCATCCTGCGCTATCGCCTCGAGCGGGCGATGATCGCCGACGAGCTGGCCGTCGCCGACCTTCCGGCAGCCTGGAACGACGGCATGGAATCGTTACTCGGCATTCGCCCCGCCAATGACCGTGACGGGTGCCTTCAGGATCTGCACTGGTACGACGGCGCGTGGGGCTATTTCCCGACCTACACGCTCGGCGCGATGATCGCGGCCCAGCTCTTCGCTGCCGCCGAAGCGGCCGACCCGGACATTCGTCCCGGCATCGCCAAGGGCGATTTCCGTCCGCTGTTGTCGTGGTTGCGCACCAACGTGCACGGACATGGGTCGCGCCTGTCGACCGCAGAAGTCGTCGTCGCGGCCACCGGGCGGCCGCTCGATCCGGCCTGTTTTCGCCGCCACCTCGAGACCCGGTACCTCGACGCATAGTGCTTTGGATGGGGCGCGGCATTCGATGATCACGTGCGGTCGATGCGATTGGCCAATCGTGCACCATCCCGTCCCGGCGGGCCCGATACCGACGCGCGTCTTGCGGTTTCGGGGGGCGAAGTTTTAGTCTGAGCGGCGCAAAAAGAGAGTGTCCGGTTTTGCACTATGTAAGCACCCGCGGGGCGGCCGCGGCCCTCGAATTCGACGATGTGTTGCTCGCCGGCTTGGCGTCCGACGGCGGCCTCTATGTACCAGCGGAATGGCCGCGGCTTTCCGCCGACGCGTTCCGCGCGCTCGACGGCCTGCCCTACGCCGAGGCGGCGGTCCGCGTGATGACGCCCTTTGTCGGCGGGCGTATCCCGCCGCGCAGTTTCCATGACATGGTCGCCGAGACCTATGCCCGGTTCGACTCCCCCGAGGTCGCGCCGCTTCGCCGGGTCGACGACGATCTGTGGATGCTGGAGCTGTTCCAGGGCCCGACCCTGGCATTCAAGGATTATGCGCTGCAATTGGTCGGACGGTTGTTCGACCATGTGCTCGAGGTTCATGGCGAGCGTGTAACGGTTGTCGGCGCGACCTCCGGCGATACCGGTTCGGCGGCCATAGAGGCGTGCCGCGACCGCGATCGGATCGAGATTTTCATGCTCCACCCCAAGGGTCGCGTGTCCGAGGTGCAGCGCCGGCAGATGACCACGGTGGCGTCGGCCAATGTGCACAATATCGAAATCGAGGGGACGTTCGACGACTGCCAGGACTTGGTCAAGGCGATGTTCAACGACACCGCCTTTCGCCGCGACGTCCGCATCACCGCGGTGAACTCGATAAACTGGGCGCGGGTGATGGCGCAGATCGTCTATTACGTCTATGCGGCGCTCCGGGTCGGCGGTCCCGACCGGCCGGTATCCTTCGCCGTGCCGACCGGCAACTTTGGCAACGTCTTCGCCGGCTATGCGGCCGCCCGCATGGGTTTGCCGATCGGCCGCCTTGCCATCGGATCGAATCGCAACGATATACTAACCCGCTATTTCAATAGCGGCCGAATGGAGATGCGGGAAGTTGTGCCGACTCTGAGCCCGAGCATGGACATTCAGGTGTCGAGCAATTTCGAGCGCCTGGTTTTCGAGCTCTACGGCCGCGACGGCGCTGCGGTGGCCGAGGCAATGACCGCGATGCGCGCAACCGGGGTTCTCGACATGGGCGATGCGCGGTGGCGGGCCGCGCGCGAGCTTTTTGTTGCCCATCGGCTCGACGACGACGAAACCAAATCGGTGATGCGAGGCCATTACGAGGAGACCGGACAATTGATCGACCCACATACCGCCGTCGGTTTGGCTGCGGCGCGCGCCATCCGCGACCAAGGCGATGTCCCGGTCGTTGCCCTGGCGACCGCGCACCCGGCCAAATTTCCCGATGCCGTCGAGGCGGCGACGGGTATACGTCCGGCTTTGCCGGCCCATCTCAGCGATCTCCTTGAACGGCAGGAGCGGGTCACGTCGCTGGCCAACGACCTCGCCGCCGTCGAGGGCTATGTCCGCGGCCATACCATGCTCGACGGTGCCGCATGACGATCCGTATCACCACGCTCGACAATGGCCTGCGTGTCGTCAGCGACACCGCTGATCACGTTGAAACCGCATCCGTCGGATTGTGGCTCGGCGCCGGCGCCCGGCAAGAGGAGCCCGCGAATAACGGTGTCGCCCACCTCATCGAACACATGCTGTTCAAAGGCACGGCGCGGCGGTCGGCGCTCGACATCGCGGAGGAAATCGAGGCCGTCGGCGGCCATATCAATGCCTACACGACGCGCGAGAACACGGCCTACCACGCCAAAGTTCTGAAAGCCGACCTCTCGTTGGCGGTGGATATCCTCGCCGACATGGTGATGAACCCAGCTCTCGACTTTGATGAGTTGGAGCGCGAGCGCGCGGTGGTCCTGCAGGAGATCGGTCAGGCCCAGGACACACCCGACGACATTATCTTCGACCATATGCAGGGCGCGGCGTTTCCCGGACAAGCGTTGGGGCGGCCTGTTCTCGGCGATACCGAGACCGTGTGCACCATGGCCCGCGAGAACTTGTTCGATTTCATGGCCGACCATTACCACACCGGGCGGGCGGTATTTTCCGCCGCCGGCAAGGTCGATCACGATCGCGTCGTCGAATTGGTCGCCGAGGGTTTTGGCGACATGCCGCGGGGGACGGCGGCGACGCCATCGGCGGGGCGGTATGGCGGTGGCGAATCCCGGACCGACCAGGATCTCGAGCAGGCCCATGTGCTGTTCGGCTTTGGCGCGTTGTCGCTCCACGACGAGGACCTGCCGGCGTTGTCGTTGTTCTCGACGATGCTCGGCGGCGGCATGTCGTCGCGCCTGTTTCAGGAGGTGCGGGAGAAGCGAGGTTTGGCCTATTCGATCTTTTCGATGACGGCGGCATACGCCGATACCGGCCTGTTTCGGATCTATGCCGGCACCGGCGGGCACCAGATCGAAGAGTTGGTGCCGGTTATCTGCGATCAGGTCGCCGGTCTGGCCGGCGACCTGCGCGAGGCCGAACTCGATCGCGCCAAGGCCCAGCTCAAGGCCCAGTTGCTGATGGGGCTCGAAAGCATGGATGCCCGCGGCGAAATACACGCGCTCCATCTGTTGCGCTATGGCCGCGTTCTGACCGAAGAGGAACTGGTCGCCCGCATCGAAGCGGTCGACGAGACGGCCATAGAGCGCGTGGCGGCACGCTTGCTCGAAAGCCCGCCGTCGGTTGCCGCGCTGGGTCCAATAGGTGGGCTCCAATCCTATGAGAATATTCGCGCGAGGCTGGCGGCGTGATTGGTTTCCTGCGCAGCGCCACCGGCCTTTCGGGTGGCGTGCACCTCGACGGCGATGGGGTCTATCTGCGCCATCCGCGCGATTCCGATTGGTCCGCCTGGGCCGAGGTTCGCGCCGAATCGCGGGATTTCTTGCAGCCGTGGGAGCCGACCTGGCCGCGCGATGCACTGACCCGCAGCGCCTATCGGCTGAGGCTGCGTCAGTTCGAGGCGGAACGACGCGAGGGAACCGGCCATGCGTTCTTCATCTTTCGGCGCGATGACGAGGCGCTGGTCGGCGGCATCACCCTATCCAATATTCGCCGCGGCGTGGCTCAGGCGGGCACCATCGGTTACTGGATCAGCCGCCGCCACGCGCGCCGGGGGTATATGACGGCGGCGCTGCATTGCCTCGCGAAATACGCCTTCGGACAGCTCAACCTGCACCGGATCGAGGCCGCCTGTCAGCCCGACAACGGGGCGAGCCGCGAGTTGCTGCGGAAATTCGATTTCGACGAGGAGGGTCGGGCGCGCCTCTATTTGTTGATCAACGGGAGTTGGAGCGATCACCTGTTGTTCGGTCTGGTGCGCGAAGACTATCTCGCCCGCCGGCGTTAGCCGGGGTTCTTTTCTTAACTCGTATGGCCTGTGAAACCGTCTTCCTGGGCCGCAAAAAAGAGCGGCCATGCCGAAACATGACCGCTCTGCGTTGGCTTCGACTGGAATGCAGTGGACTGGATATGCATCCCAGCGAGGGTTGGAAGATTCTTTGTGATGGCTTTTGAATCTGCCGGTTGAAAGTCTATCGCCGTTGCCAACCGGATACAGCTGTTCAAATGGATAGGTTACCTACCTAAACGGATAGGTTGTGCGGCCGGATTGCTCGGATCGCGTGTTCAATCGCTCGACCGCGCCTACCGGGTGTCGGCGACGGTCGCCGGCGCGGTCATCGCACGGAACCACCAGGCCGCGACCAGGCCCCACACCGCGTTGAAGAAAAATACGAAAACCGGCGTCAGGGCGCCGAGGCCGAAGCCGCCGACACCCGCCTGCGTCTTGATCGGCAAGACGATCAACAAGAGCGCCAATGAGGGCGCGATGCTGAACACGAGCCCGCGCAACGGCCAATTCGCGCGGAGAAACGGCAGCACGAGAAGGAACCCCCAAATTCCGCCCCAAACCAGTCGCTGGTAGAACCATTGCGGCGACAGGGTCGGCGAAATCCGTACCCCGAGAGCGCCGGTAATGCCGAGCTCGCCAAAGGCCCAAGCCGTCAGCGAATTGGCCAGCGCTCCAAGCGCGCCGGCGGCGAAAGCGATCGTCAGATCGCGGGGCAATCTGTCCATGACGACGAGGTCCGTAAATTTGAGGTCGATCGGGGCTCAGGCGTGGCCCGGCTCGCCGGCCAGCATCGAGGGGTCGATGCCGAGGGCGGCGACCGCACGCAGCCACTTGGCCTCGAGATCGGTGGCGAAGACCAGTTCCGGGTCGGCGCTCGAGTGCAGCCAGCCATTGGCCTGTATCTCCGTTTCCAGCTGGCCGGGCCCCCATCCGGCATAGCCGAGTGCCAACAGGCTCCGATCCGGACCGTTGCCGAGGGCGATATCGCGCAGGATATCGATCGATGCCGTCACCGCGAAAGTGTCGTCGACGGTGAGCGTCCCGCCCTGATCGTAGTCCGCCGAATGGAGAACGAAACCGCGGCCGGTCTCGACAGGGCCGCCGAAATGGACCCGGATCTCCTTGTCGGCCGGCGGCGGATCGACCCCGACTTGCTTGAGCAATTCGGAAAAACTTAAGGAATCCAGCTCCTTGTTAACGACAAGCCCCATCGCGCCTTCGGCGTTGTGGGCGCACATATAGATCACCGCGCGGGAAAACCGAGGATCTTCCATCGTCGGCATGGCAATCAGCAAATGCCCTGGCAGGTACCCGCCGCTATCGGATTCTGGTATCATCGGATTTGTGCTTCGCGCCTTATCCAATTCCGTCGCTTACACGTTAAATTGACTTTTAAAGTCATACAATCGACCTAATTGGATATTTTGTTGATTTCGTGACGACGTTATTCGGCCGGACGATGTGGGTTGCGGTAAATCTTGTGCGAGTGCCCTTGCTCGCGGCGCTGGCGGTGGTTGGCGCGGCGGCGGTGGCGCATGGCCAAAGCTCGTCCATGGCCGCGGCCTCGCCCTGGGTCACGACGGATCAGACGGAGGTCCGGCTGGTCGCGGCGACGACGGCCACCGGAGAGACGGACACCGTTCAACTCGGACTTCAATTCAAGCTCATTCCCAACTGGAAGGTGTATTGGCGTAATCCGGGCGCGGCCGGGTTCCCACCGTCTATCGACTGGGCCGGTTCCGACAACCTTGCCGATTCGGTGATGCGGTGGCCGGCGCCGAAGCGGTTCAGCGTCCTCGGCCTCGATACCCTCGGTTACAAGGACGAGGTGGTGTTCCCGATCTCGGTGGCGCTGCAGCGGCCGGGCGACCCGCTGACCATCGCCGCACGGGTCAATTACCTGACCTGCGACGAGATCTGCGTGCCCTACGAGGCCGATCTCGCGCTGAGCCTGCCCTCCGGTTCCGCGTTCCCGACCCCCTACGCCCAGCTTCTCGATCGTTTCGCGGCGCAGGTCCCGGGCGATGGCGCGGCGGTCGGCATGGCGGTCAATGAAGCCACCATCGTCGGGCACGGTGGCGCGCAGTTGCTGCGAGTTGCCGCCAGCGCCGACCCGCCGTTCTCGGAACCCGACCTCTATGTCGAGGCGCCCGATCGCTTCGAATTCGGCGCTCCGACGTTGACCTTTGCGGACGACCGGCGGGAGGCGGTCTTCGAGATCGATGTCAGCACCATTGGCAAGGACAGCGCCGATCTGGCCGGTAAGGACATCACCCTGACCGTGGTCGACGGGTCTCGCGCCATGGAGGTGCCGGTTCCGGCCGTTACCGGCACCGACGGCGGACCGACGCTGGGGACCCTGTTGGGTATTCTCGGTCTCGCTTTGGCCGGTGGCCTGATTCTCAATCTGATGCCCTGCGTCCTGCCGGTGCTGTCGCTCAAGCTTCTGTCGGTGGTCAAGCACGGCGGTGGCGCCCCCGGCGACGTGCGTGCCGGGTTCCTGGCGACGGCTGCCGGGATCGTGTTCTCGTTCCTGGTCATCGGGGTCGCGCTGATCGTGGTCAAATCGGCCGGCATGGCGGTCGGCTGGGGAATTCAATTCCAGCAACCGGTGTTCCTCGCCGTGATGACTTTGATCCTGACCCTGTTCGCGGCCAATCTGTGGGGCCTATTCGAAATCCGCCTTCCTGGCGGCATTTCCGATCGATTCAGCACCCCCGGCCACGACACCTCGCTGCGCGGCCACTTCCTCACCGGCGCGTTCGCCACTCTGCTCGCGACCCCGTGTTCGGCGCCGTTCCTCGGCTCCGCCGTGGGCTTCGCCCTGTCGCGCGGGGCCATTGAAATCATTGCCGTCTTCCTCGTTCTCGGCCTCGGCCTGGCTATTCCCTACCTGGCGGTAGCGACGTTCCCGGCCCTGGCAACACGACTGCCGCGGCCGGGACCGTGGATGGCTGTGCTTCGCCGCATCCTCGGTGCGGCGCTGGCCGGGACCGGGCTGTGGTTGCTCTCGGTGCTGGCGGCGCAAGTCGGCGCGTCGGCGGCCGTCGCCACCCTGGCCGCCATGGTTGCGATCGTCGCCCTGCTGTGGCTTGGCCGTCGCCTCGTGCCGCCGGCCGGCGCCGTGGCCTGGGTCTTGGCACTGGTGGTTGCCGGTCTAGCGGTTGCCGGCCCGGCGATCATCCGCGACCGGCCAATCCCGGCCACCGCCGCCAGCGGCGAGCCGTCGGCATGGACGCCGTTTGCCGCCGGCCGGATCAGCGATCTGGTGCGCGACGGCAAGGTGGTGTTCGTCGATGTCACCGCGGATTGGTGTCTGACCTGCAAGGTAAACAAGAGCTTCGTTCTCGACACCGAACCGGTGGCCGGCGAACTCGGCTCCGCCGATGTCGTCGCCATGCTCGCCGATTGGACCCGCCCGGACGACGCCATCGCCGACTATCTCGCCCGCTTCGGCCGTTACGGTATTCCGTTCAACGCGGTCTATGGACCGGGCGCGCCGCGCGGCCTGCCGCTGCCGGAATTGCTGACCTCCGACGCGGTCATGAACGCACTGCGCCGGGCCCGCGCCGGCGGCTAGACTCGTCGCACCGGAAAGCCTATCTATGCGGTTTACCGGCGGGCCGCGGGCGATGTGGCGGCCTCTTCACAACCCGGCAGATTTCTTGCCTGTGGAGGACACGAACTATGACGATTCAAGTTGGCGATAGGATTCCAGAGGCGACGTTGCGGATGATGACCGATGACGGCATCGTCGAGATGTCGACCGGCGACGTCTTCGGCGGCAAGAAGGTCGCATTCTTTGGCGTTCCGGGCGCGTTCACGCCGACCTGCTCGGCCAAGCATCTTCCCGGCTTCGTCCGGCAGGCCGACGCGCTCAAGGGCAAGGGCGTCGACGCGATTGCCTGCCTGGCGTGGAACGATCCTTTCGTCATGGGCGCCTGGGGCACGGCGCAAAGCGTCGGCGACAAGGTCATGATGCTGGCCGACGGCAACGGCGAACTGACCACCGCGATGGGGCTCGCGTTCGATGCCAGCGGCCACGGCCTTGGCAAGCGCAACCGGCGTTTCTCGATGGTTGTCGACGACGGCGTCGTCTCCGCTTTGAACTTGGAGGATGGCGGCGCGTTCGAGGTCAGCAGCGCCGAGCACCTTCTCAAGCAGCTCTAATCGGCATCGCCTGAACGTTTCTCGATGGCCGCTCGGGCGAGCGTGTCGGCGCGCTCGTTCTCCGGGTGGCCGTCATGGCCGCGGACCCAGTGCCATTGCACCTTGTGGCGGCCGAGCGCGGCCAGCAGGCGTTCCCATAATTCGCGGTTCTTGACCGGTTTCTTGGCCGCCGTCTTCCAACCGCGCGCCTGCCAGTCCTTGATCCACACCGTGATGCCGTCTTTGACATAGGTGCTATCGGTGTGGACCCGTACCGTCATCGGCCGTTTCAGCGCCTCGAGGGCGGCGATCGCGGCCATCAACTCCATGCGGTTGTTCGTGGTATCGGGCGACGAACCGGATAGTTCGCGGCGATGGCCACGATAGTCGAGAACCGCCGCCCAGCCGCCGGGGCCAGGATTGCCGCTGCAGGCGCCATCCGTATAGATGTCGACGATTGTGTCTTCAGGCGAGGCCATAAGCGCCGGGGCCGGTGATGCCTTGGTGGAAGTGGAGTATCTTGAGGTATTCGCGCGGATCCTTGGGCCGTACGAACGCCCCTTCCGGGTGGTGCAGCCAGTCATAGAGGCGGGTCAGCAGGAATCGCATCGCGCTGCCCTGCGCCAGCAGCGGCAGGGCCGATAGCTCGGCCTCGGCCAGGGGCCGGGTCCGTCGGTAGGCCGACAGCATCTGGCGCGCCTTGGTGATGTTGAAACTGCCGTCGGTCTCGAAACACCAGGCATTGAGGCAGGTCGCCAGGTCATAGGCGAAGAAGTCGTTGCAGGCGAAGTAGAAATCGATCAGCCCCGATAAATTGTCTTCGAGGAAGAAGACGTTGTCGGGGAACAGGTCGGCGTGGATGACGCCGGCCGGCAGATCGGTGGGCCAGTTCGTTTCGAGCTTCACCAGCTCGGCGGCAAGGAATTCGCGTAGTCCGGGTTCGACCTCGTCGGCGCGCGCCGCGCATTGGTCATAGATCGGCCGCCAGCCCGAGACCGAAAGGTTGTTGGCGCGCCGCACCGGATAGGATTGTCCGGCGAGATGGAACGCCGCCAGCGCATCTCCCAGCAGCTGGCAATGCCGCGGCATGATGCGCCGCGGCCACATGCCGTGGAGAAAGGAAATTATCGCCGCCGGGCGATCGCAGAGCTCTCTCAGCGCCTCGCCGTCGCGGCCATGTATCGGGGTCGGACAGGCGATGCCCTGATCCGCCAAATGTTCCATCAGGCCGAGAAAGAAGGGCAAATCGCAACGGGCGACGCGTTTCTCGTAGAGGGTCAGGATATAGGTGCCGACATCGGTCTGGAGCAGATAGTTCGTGTTCTCGACGCCTTCCGCGATTCCCTTGTAGGAAATCACCCGCCCGACATCGTACTGGGCGATGAATGATTCCAGGTCCTCATCGGAGACTTCGGTGTAGACGGCCATCGAAACGCGGCATCCAGCGGCTGCGGTGGGCAGCACTTAACAGATCGCGCATGCCTCTGACAACTCTGGCCATTCTATGATTCAACGCCGACCCCGAGCCCTTGTGCATAATGCGACCGTCACCTAGAGTGCGGCCGACCCCGGAACCGCGGTTGCGGCCGATTTGACGAGGCAAAGAGGCGATCGATGACGGAACCCGTTTCCCCCCAGAAGGAGCCTTATCCCGCCACGGTCGAGGCCGGCAAGAAATACGCCTGGTGCGCCTGCGGCCTCAGCAGCACCCAGCCGTTCTGCGATGGTTCGCACAAGGTCACCGACCTGACGCCGGTCGTCTTTACCGCGGAAAAGGATGGCGAGGTGTATCTGTGCGGCTGCAAGCATACGGCCAACAAGCCCTTCTGCGACGGAACCCACGGCAGGCTGTAGTTCGATCGATGAATTGTTCTGGATATAAGGCGTCGGTGAAACGGTGGCGGATGCCCGCCGCGCTGCTGGCGACGGCCCTGGTGTTGGCGTCCTGCATCGAACCCACCAGTACCTGTCCGCGTCCCCTGGTCCTCGACCGGACCGGCGAATTGGTGCGCTTCGCGCCGGGCGGGCCGGCCAACGTCAGCAATCTCGACTACCAGGCCAAGATGAAAGTCACCGGTCTTCAGTGCGGCTATGTCGACGACCTGCTGACCGAACTCGAGGTCAACATGGACCTCGATATTACGGCGCGGCGCGGCGCGGCGAACAAGACCGGTGTGGCGGAGTTCGCGTATTTCATCGCCATCACCGATGTCCGCGGAACCGTGCTCAGCAAGGAAGTCTTCGAGGTCGAAATGGATCTCGGGTCGGTCGGCGAGCCGGTTACCGAGAGCGAAGGCATCTGGCAGAAATATCAGTTCCTCAAGGGCCAGAGCGGCGGCGCCTATCGCATCTGGGCCGGGTTTCAGATGAGCGAGCACGACCTCGCCGTCAGCCGGGACCTGCGGCCGGACTAGCCTGCCTGCCGGTGATCACGGCGGCATCCGTGCCGCGGCGCTTCTTCGACGATCGTGAGGCGGTGGCAGCGCATCATGCGCGCCAGCGCTCGGCGCCGGCCCACAAGCCCAGCCCGGCGGCGACAACGAGGGCCAGGGCCGCGGCGATGATCGGGCTCGCGCCGAGGTAGCCGGTGGTCAGGACAAGCAGGGCGAGGCCGCCGGCAAGCACGGCGATTGTGCCGTATCTCGACAGCGGCAATCGGCGGCCGGCAAGCGCGACGATGCCAATCCACAGCATGATCACGCCGACGGCGCTCAGCGCGATGGCGACCTTGTTGGTATTCTCGGAAACATAGCGAATCGAGAACGCCGCCGGCTCGGGCGACTGGCTGGCATAAAGCTTCTCGAAGGCAAACTGGATGCCGCGGGTCGGCACCGTGATCCTGAGCGGTTGCCCCATCTCCGTCTGATAGGCGTCGGCCGCCCGCGCCAAGATGACGCCGCCGGCGGCGCTCGGGTTGACCGGTACGCCGCCGACGACCAGATCCATCGTGCTGTCGGGGGTCAGATAGGCGGGACCGTCGGGGAGGAAGACGTCCCAGCGGCTATGGGTGACGACCATGTCGGGCCGCGGCAGCACGCTCGAGACTGTGCCGATATGGCGAATCGGATCGGCCGGGGTCGCGTAGACGAGGTCGATTGGAAATCCCTTGGCGGAGTTGATCAGTTTGACGAGGACGGCCGACCCGTCGCCGTTGGTGCCGCCGCCGGCATAGGCCGGCTTCTCGGCTTTGTCGTCGACGAAGACCGACCAGATTTCGGAATTCGGCGGCAGGTCGAGACGCAGAAACTGGCGCCGGCTGTTGCGCACGATGAGCCGCGCCGTCGTCACCGCCAGCCCGTCGCGGGTCAAGAGGGATCGGTAGTCGGCCCGCTCTATGGCGGCGACCTGCACATCGATTTCATTGTGCCGGGTGATCCTCAGCGCGAGGCGGAATGGCGGCCTGGCGTTGACGTAGCGAAAGGCGAGCAGGATCGGATTGGTCGTCTTGAGCACCAATTGCTGCGGCAATTCGTTGATGTCCAGGTTCGACAGCCGTTCGACCGCGGCGGTGCTGACCTCGACCGCGGTCAGCGCCTCGACGGCGATGCGGCCGTGCTCGACTTCGGCGCCGACGACCGAAATGGTCGGGACGGTCGATTCGCCGGCGCCGGCATCCATGATTTTCTCGTAGGCCACCTCGACGCGGAACTGCCCCTCCATTTCGCGGGTGAACTCCAACTCGATGGCCTGGCCGCCATCGACCTCGCGGACCAGGTGCGTCCTGAGCGATGGGCCGGACACCGCCAGCACATTGACGCTCTGCGGCGCGCTCAGGCGGAGATCGACGATGGTGCCGGATTTGATGTCGATCTCGACCGTCGCTGAGCCCTTCATGGTGACGTCGCCCAGCGAGATCAGGGTGTCGACCTGGGCGTTGAACCTGCCTTGCTTGCGCTCCGGCGCCGCCGCGGCGACGACCAGCGTGGGCGTCGGATCGATATATTTGAACGTATGGGCGACTGTCATCGCGATCTGGTTGCGGATGAAGGCCGGCAACTGGTTCTCGCCGACCTTCGACAGCCCGTCGTCGGATTCCGGCCGCAGCGTGAGTTCGGGCCCGGACAGCAGCGCGACCATGCCGCGTTGGCGCTGGACGCTGTCGGCGCTGAGCAAGGGAACAACGATGGAGGCGAGCGCCTCCGCATCCGAACCGAGCAGGCGCTCATAGGCAATCGCAAGCACGTATTCGCCGCTTACCGGGCGTTCGAGGAAGACGCTGACCTTCTTGCGGCCCGCTTCCTCCCCCAGCGCCACCGCCCAGTCCGAGACCCCGCCCGATGGCGAGGCGATGCGGTTGACCTGGGCATCGTTCGGGATTTCCAGTTCGAGCCGATTGGTCTCGCCATGGGTGATTTCGTAGACGATCGTGCCCGCGGCGTGCAGGACGCCCTCTTCGGCGTGGATGGCGTGATAGATGCTGGCATTCGCCCGCACCTGGCCGCGCAGGTTTTGCGGCACCGCCTCGGTCCAGGTGAAGACCACGCTGTCGCTCATCGGGATGAATGCCGTCGCGGTCGTCGTGTCTTCGCCTTCGACCGTCACCACGTCGGCACCCGGGGCCACGCGCACCTCTTTCCGTCCCGGCAGCACGAGCTCGAACCGGGAAACCGGAATACGAGGAATTCGTAAGCGGGCCTGCGGCGGGCCGGTGTCGCCGACGACGGGCACCTGAAACGCGACCTCGACTTGATGCTTCCCCGGTCCCTCGACCAGGGTCGCGAAGTTTCCGTCCTCATCGAGCACGGTCGCGGTCTCGCCGTCGATCCGCAGGTCGTTGATGGTAACGCTGTTCGGAATGACCGGCAGGGTGATCCGTTCGTCGCCGAAGATTTCGACCTCGAACCGGCCGCTCCAGACCACGGCCATATCGCGCAGCACGCCGCTGTAATCGGCACGGCTGATGGCGAACGCACGGCCGCTTGGGGCGCGCCACGAGACCAGGATCGAGGATGTCGCCGGCACCGCCGCGGTCACCCGCGTGGCTCCGGCAACGTCGCTGCGCTGCAGCTCCGCCGACGGCACCACCGCGACGTCGCCGGCGGTGTCTGGCAAGGTCGCGCTGAAAGTCGTCGCCGCCGCGCGGGGCACGGCCAGGGACAGGACATAGCCGCCGGCGTAGCTGCGGGCGTCGACGCCATAGGTCAGTTCCATCGTGACAGTGCCGGCGCGGTCCGTGCTCCAGGCGATCCCGTCGGGGGCATCCACGAGCTGCGCCGGACCGCCATCGACGACGGCCCGCGTGAGCGCCGCGCCGTGGGGCAGGATGGGCACCAGGGTCCATTCGTCCTCGAAGGTTTCGATCGCGACGGTGACGGTGACGGTGGCGGTGAAACGGTCTTCGCGGTCGGCCACGTCGACGACGACGTTCGACCGACCGATGGCGTAGGCGGCGGGAGCGCGGCGCGGTTCCCGGGCCAGCCGTTCGATCATCGCCGTGTAATCGGCCAACGGTACCCGGACCTCACCCGTCGACCGCGGGCCGAGTTCCTCGGCGGTGGCCGGTGAAACCAGAATCAAGGCAAGCAGAAAGAGCAGACGTCGCATGGTTCGGAGCCTTTCGACAGTACGGGTCGGTAATTAGCGGGCCGCGACCTGGAGCTTGCGGAAGGCCGCGTAGCGCAGGGATTCGGCTAGGTGGTGACGGTGAACCGTATCGGCCATGGCGGATGAGCCGAGGACCGCCAGATACGTCCCGAGCATGGCCTCGTCGGCGGCCAGGTCGGGGTCGCCCGACCAGCCGACGACGGCGAGCCGCAGCCCGGCGACCAGATCGCGCAGGTCGGCCAGCCGCGCGATCGCCCGCGGCAAATCGCCGAGATCCCGGCCGGTTTCGCGCAGCCCTCGGGCAATTTCCCAGGCGACCAAGTTCTTGAGGACATTGCGCTCCAACAAGCCGTCCGCCCGCTGGCCGCCGCCGATTGCGAGGCTGGCGCGCGTGATCCCGTTGCGCAAACCGATCACGTCCTTATAGCGCACCGTCACCTCGGCGACCGGTCCGGGCCCGTCGGCAACCACGTCGAGCAGGACGACATGGGAATCGCCGGCAAAGAAGTTCGGGATCACGATTTGGATGCCCTCCTCGTCGTCGCCGCGATCGGCTTCGATGCCGAGGTTGCGGGCCAGCCGCTGGTCGATCGCCTGTTCGGCCTCGCGTACGCGTTCGGCGTGCGGCTCGCCGAGCGGCCGCGAGCCCAAGACGTCGATCAGCCTGACCCCCGCGGCGAGCCGAATGCGAAGCCGGACCGCGCGCGCCACGGCGCCGCTCGCGGCGTGCAATTCGCGGTCGACGAGCGCCATCGCCTCGGCCGGTGAGGCCAGAATCCGCCGGCTGCCCTGGCCGGCCGCGACCAGGCGGTCGATATTCGCCAGCTCCGCCTGCGTTCCCAGGCTCACCACGCTCAACGGCACACCGCCGATCGCATTGCGGTGGGCGAGCCGTTCCAGCATGTCGATGTCGTCATCGAGCGAGTCGCCGGTGACCAGCAGCACCAGGCTCGAGCCGAGGATGGCGTTGGGATCGTCGCCCTGGCGCACGCCGTCCGCGGCCCGCGCTACCGCGTCCAGTAATTCGACATTCTGACCACCGCCTGCCGCATCGCTGTCGAATAACCGGTCGAGGGTGATCTGCAAGGGGCCGTGCTTGAACTGATCGGGTGCGATCAACCGGCCGCCGGACGGCCCGGCGACGGTCAGCGAAAAGCGGTCACCGGGCTGGTCCATGCGCTCGAGCGCCGTCATCAGGGCGCGGATCCGGGTCGCCATGTCGCCGTCGGCACCGGACAGCAGATCGAGGACGACGCCGATGTTCATCGCCGGCCGGTGCCCGCCCTGGCGCTCGGCGCCCTTGAGGCCAACCTGGATGCGCAGCCGGGTCTCGCCCTCGATGGCGGCGGTGTCGGCGTCGAGATACACCGCCAGCGCCGCATCACGCGGGGCGTCGAACGGCTGCTCGATGGGATGCACCGCCTGTTCGAGTCGAACGTCGGAGCCCAGCGCCGCGCGGTTCCACGCCGCCAGCCGAGCCTGCAGCAGGCGCATCTCGGGATCGCCCGGGATATAGGTGTTGGCCCAATAGCCGGTTGGCTCCTGGAAGGTCAGGCCATCGAGCGCGCGGTAGGATGTGAGGAAATCATCCGCCGGTTGCCGCGTCCGATCCGAAGTGGAAAGGATGTCGACGGCGCGCCGCTTGTTCTCTTCCGATTGGACGAGGCCGCCGAGCGGTGCGTTCGCGTTACCCGATAGACCTCCCGCCACGCCGGCGTCACCGGCGATCACGGGATCTGCATCCGGCACGTTTTCCGCCCGGCCCTTGTCGAGCGATTTGGTCGCTGCCTTCTTCTCGTCGGCGGGCCCGGTAACCGAGCCGGCGCCGGCGGCAAAGACGTCGTCCCCGGGCGTGTCGTAGAGTTCGCTGCCGAACTCGGACGCCGACCGGCTCTCCTGCTTGCTTGCCTGGGCGGGGGGAGCGGCCGGCGCGCCGTGATACCGGCGGTCGCCTTTCGCCTTGCCCACCGGCGCCGAGGTCTCGGGGACCAGTCCACGTTCGAGTGTGGCCACGACATCCTTCTCGCCACCACCGCGACGATTTTCCTTGGCGAAATCGTCGGAGGAATCGGCGTCGCGCCGTTGGTTCTTGAGTTGGGCGATGATCTCCGATTCGGCGAGCAACGATTGGCCTGCCGCTCGCGACCGCAGGTCGCCGAACAGGCCCTCGTTCCCGGCCAACTCGGCGATCTCGAATTCTTCGTTCTCGCTACCGGCGACATTCTCCCGCTGGCCCGTCACCCGCGAGGATTCATCGATCGCGCCGGCAATCTCCAGGTCGGAACGCGGCGGCTCGGCCGCGCTTTGCGACTCCGCCGGCGGCTGCGGTCGGTAAAGCCCGGTTGCGACCTGCTCCTCGCTCGCGCCCAGCCCACCACCGGCGTCGGCGTATTCTCGGTCGGCCGCTCGATACGGCGCCGTCGATTCCATGATGTTGAGGGTCAGGGCCACACTCGCCGCGATGACCACGGCGGCGGCCAGGCCGCCGGCAACGTAACGACCGCGCCCGCCGCTCCACGTCGTGTCGCTTTCAGCGCCTGCCGTCCGCCGCACCGCCTCCAGGGTCGCGGCGACCAGCTCGTCCGGCGCGTCGGGGCAGGAAAGGTCGTTCAATTCCGCCTCGAGACGCTTCAGCTCGGCGGCGAACCGGGTGCAGTCGTGACAGGTTTCGAGGTGGTGCCGGATTTCGATATCCATTTCGGCAATGGCGGCCCCGTCCTCCGCCAGCCTCTGTCGAACAAGGTCACAGCGCTTCATCGGTATCTCCATGGCACCCGTCCGTTGCCTCGCGTTCGGCTCGGCCGGCGGCCAGCGCGAGGCGGGCGCGGCGCAGGTGCGTCTTGACGGTGTTGAGCGGCAGGTGCAATGCCTCGGCGATCTCTTGCTGGGGCAGGCCGATGACGGTGGCGAGCAGCAGCACCTCGCGTTGCGCCGGCGGCAGGGCGAGCAGCGCCTGTTCGAGCCACGCCAGCGTTTCGCGCGCTTCGGCGACTTGTTCCGGGCCCGGGTTGGGATCCGTCGTTTCCGGCGGGTCGCCGCCGGTCACGGCGACCAGATGGGCCGGCCGGCTGCGAAAATGATTGCGCACCGTATTGGCCACGATGGTGAACAGCCACGGTTTCAGGGGTCGCGCCGGATCGTAGGACTTGGCCGCCGCATGGACCTTGAGGAAGATGCTCTGGAAGATATCCTCGCGATCCGCCGCCGCCACGCCGCTCCGCACCAGATAGCCGAAAACCGGCCGCCGATAGGCTTCGAGGAGGGCGGGGAACGCGCCGGTGTCACCGCGGCAATGGCGGCTCAGCCAAGTTCGCGATTCGAGATCAATCACCTGCCGCCGCCGCTCTTCGATTGAGGGATCGTTCGATTGTACAGCCACCAGCCCGATCATGCGTTGAGAAGAAGAAATTCCGCTCATGACTCAACGGTACACAGATGGCGAAAAAAAGTTTCAGACGGCAGCGCGAATACCGCTCCCGCGGCCGACGTTCGAGAATTAATCTCAGATCTGCCGGCGATCGGGTTATGGTCCGAAAGCTTATCGGTCGACGACCATGCGATCGGTCATCCAAAGTCGAGCATAGACGATGGGCGATCGGTTCCGGCGTGGTATAATGCGGCCAGGTTAGCGTGGAAGACGAGTTTGCAAATGTCTCATTCCGACATAGTGCCGGGCAAAGATACCGTCGCCCCACTCGAGGGCACGGCGGCGGTGGGGTGGCTCAAAGCGGGGTGGAAAGACCTGTGGACGAACCCGCTCCCAAGCCTGGTCTACGGAGTAATAGTCTTTGCCGTCAGCTGGGCGCTCATCCTGGGCCTCATCCTTCTTGATCTGAGCGCCTATCTCTTTCCGGCCCTGGCCGGGTTCCTGGTCATCGGGCCAATCCTGGCGATTGGCCTCTACGAAAAAAGCCGCCGTATCGAGAACCAAGAACCGGTGACGCTGTCCTCGATGCTGTTCTTCCACGCGCGGTCGACAACGCAAATCCTCCTGGCCGGCGTTCTGCTTTGTTTGCTCGTCATGCTTTGGATCCGGGCGGCGGTAATCCTCTATGCCCTTTTCTTTGGCCTGAGGCCGTTCGACGGGCTCGATCAGATCTTGCCGTTCATCTTTGGCACACCGGAAGGATGGGCTTTGTTCATAGTCGGATCGGCGGTCGGCGGGCTGTTTGCCGCCTTCGCCTTCTCGATCAGCGTCTTTGGCATTCCGATGCTCTACGATCGAAAGACCGATGCCTTTACGGCGATGGCCGTCAGCATGAACACGGTGTGGCACCAACTCCGGATCTTGCTGCCGTGGGGCGCCATTGTGGTCGCGCTCGGAGTCTTGACCCTGCTCTCGGGATTGGTGCTGATTATCATCGTATTCCCTCTCTTGGGCCATGCGACTTGGCATGCCTATCGGGAAACCTGCGACACCTCCCGGCTGGATTGACTTTTCAGGTCCTGGGCCGGCCCGATCCGCAGGCCGCTACGTGTTCTTATTGGTATTCCGGGGCAGTGGCCGGTCGTCGTCGGTCAATATTCGATTGGCGGCGCCGTCGAGGTCGTCGTATTGGCCGTCTTTCAGGCTCCACAGGAAGGCGCACAGGGCGACCCCGCCGAGTACGATCGAAATGGGGATGAGGTAAAGAAGGGCGTTCATCAGCAGGCTTTCTTGGCCGGCTGCAGCGTCTGCGCGGCACCGTCGCGGTCAACCTTTACGGCTTCGTCGGCGCAATCCGGCGCGCTCGAAACGGCGACGTAGAGGAGATGGGCATTGGCGCCGAGGATGAGCGCGAGGATCAACAACGCGCCTCCGACAACCCAGAACCGAACGGGCAGGTTTACCCGTCTGTTCATGACACTACTGATTCAGGCTATCGACGTAGAGCGACAGCACCCTGAGCTGGACCGGGCTGAGACGTCCGCTCCAGTGCGGCATATGCCCCTGTCGGCCACGAAATAGGCTCTCGTAGATGGTTTCGCGGTCGCCGCCGTATATCCAGTAGCCGTCGGTGAGATCGGGTGCGCCGAATTCGATTCCGCCGCGGGCATCCTCGCCGTGACAGCTCGCGCAGTTGTCGGCGAAGAGCACTTCGCCCTGCGCCACGGTATCGCCGTCCGCCTCTTCCAAACCGGACAGGTGCTGAACGTAGGTGGCAAGCAATCGGATTTCGTCGCGTTCGAGCATCTCATCCCTGCCAAAGGCCGGCATTTGCCCGAATCGGGTCTCGTCATGGCCGGAGTTGATGCCGACGCGGAGGGTTTCGTGGATGTCTTCCGGCGTGCCGCCCCACAGCCACGCCCCGTCGGTCAGGTCCGGAAATCCAGGACCGCCCCTTCCATCCCGGCCATGGCAGACGGCGCAGTTGTCGATGAACAGGCTTTCTCCGGTTTCGATCGCGACGGTACGGGCTTCCGGATCGGCCGCCAATTCGCCGAAGTCCATTGCGGCAATCCGATCCGACCATTCCGCGCGGCGTAGATCCGCGTCGGCCAATTGGCCCCGAACGTAATCGCGTTGTGAGAACCCCATCAGCCCGGATGTGTAGGAGTTGACCAGCGGCCACGCCGGGAGAAGCACCCACATCACGAGAGCGACGATGAAAACAACGGCATAACAGGCGAAGACGATCCGCGGGATCGGCGTGTCCAGCTCCTTTATGCCGCTCCATTCATGGCCCGTCGTATGGATCCCGGTATGGGGGTCGCGTTCGCCTACCGACATGGTTTGTCCTCGTCGTCCAGGATCTGATTGGCCGCGCGATCAAACGTCTTCTTGTTCGATGGCCACAGGACGTAGACCAGGACCGCAATCGAAAACGCGATGAAGTAGAACAGGCCCCACGACTTGGCGAAATAGGCGAGCGAATCATAAGAGAAATCGATCATCGCTCAGTTCGCGCCCATGTTCGCACTCTGGGTGCTCTCGAAATCGACCAAGGTTCCCAGCATTTGCAGGTAGGCGACGAGGGCGTCCATCTCGGAAACCTTGGCGCCATCGCCACCGAAATCGCGGACTGCGACCCGGTCTCCATACCTTTCGATGACGCCGTCCGCAGCCTCGCTGTCGGGATCGGCCTGACCGCGCGCATCGGCCGCCGCCGCCGCGATTTGCTCATCGGTATAGGGCACGCCCACGGCGCGTAGCGCCTCGAGGTGCAGGTTCAAGTCATCGGTGCGCAGCGGGGTGCCGGCGAGAAACCTGTAATTCGGCATGTTAGATTGCGGCACCACGTCACGGGAACGCGTGAGGTGGGCGACATGCCAGGCGTCGGAATACTTGCCGCCGACGCGGGCGAGATCGGGTCCGGTTCGCTTCGAGCCCCACAGCATCGGATGGTCGTATTGCGATTCGGCGGCGAGGCTGTAGTGGCCGTAGCGTTCGACTTCGTCGCGCAAGGTGCGAATCATCTGCGAGTGACAGGCGTAGCATCCCTCGCGGATGTAGATGTTTCGGCCAGCGAGTTCGAGCGGCGTGTAGGGCCGGATGCCCTCGACATCCTCGACGGTCTTGTCGATCGTGAACAGCGGGGCAATCTCAACAATTCCGCCGATGGACGCGACGACAATGATCATCAGGACCAAAGCCAGGGAATGGCGCTCGACACTCTTGTGTTTGTCCAGCATGCCCGATCTCACTCCGCCGGCTGCGAGGTCGGGAGCGGCTGGTCGCCGGCCTTGGTTTCCGGGCCGATCGTCGAGATGGTCTTGTATATGTTGTAGAACGCAACCACGCCGCCAGCGAGGAAGAACAACCCACCGATCGCACGGGCCACGTAGTAGGGGTGCATGGCTTCCAGCGAATCGAGGAACGAATACTCCAATGTGCCGAACTCGTTATAGGTGCGCCACATGAGGCCCTGGATGATCCCAGAATTCCACATCGCGATGACGTAGATGACGGTGCCGATGAGGGCGAACCAGAAATGCACCTCGACGAGGCGATTGGAATACATGCCGGGCCGTTTCCACAGCCACGGCACCAACGTGTAGATCGCACCAAAGGTTATGAACGCGACCCAGCCGAGCGCGCCGGCATGCACATGACCGACGGTCCAGTCGGTATAGTGGGACAGCGAATTCACCGGCCGGATCGCCATGAACGAGCCCTCGAAAGTGGACAGGCCGTAGAAGGCCGCCGCAACCATCATGAACCGCAGCGCCGCGTCGTCCCGTACTCGACGCCAGGCCCCGTTGAGGGTCAGCAGGGCATTCGCCGCGGAGGCCCAAGACGGCACCAGCAACATGATGGAAAAGGACATGCCGAGGGTCTGAACCCAGTCAGGCAGCGCCGTGTAATGGAGGTGGTGTGAGCCGGCCCACATATAGAGAAACGTGATTCCCCAAAAGCTCACGATCGACATGCGGTAGGAATAGATCGGCCGCTGCGCCTTGACCGGCAGGAAGTAGTACATCATGCCCAGGAATCCGGCGGTCAGGAAGAACGCGACGGCATTGTGCCCGTACCACCACTGGGTCATCGCATCCTGAACTCCGGCGAATAGGGAATAGCTCTTGGCATGGCCCAGAGAAACGGGAATTGCCAGGTTGTTGACGATGTGCAGCATCGCCACCACAAGTATGAAGGCGAGGTAGTACCAATTCGCGACATAGATGTGCGGTTCCGACCGCCGCGCGAGCGTTCTCAGGTAGAGGACGAAATAGACGACCCAGACGACGGTCAGCAGGATATCGGCATACCATTCCGGCTCCGCGTATTCCTTGGATTGGGTAATGCCCATCAGGTAGCCGGTGGCCGCCAGGATGCAAAACAGGTTGTATCCGGCGAAAACAATCCACGGACTGAGTGAATCGGGCAGTCGGGCCCGCGACGTGCGCTGCACGACGTGGAGCGAGGTCGCGATGAGCGCGTTGCCGCCGAAGCCGAAAATCACCGCCGACGTATGGACCGGCCGAAGTCGTCCGAAATTGCTCCAGGACTGGTCCAGATTGAAGTCCGGATAGGCCAATGACCAGGCCACCCAGTCGCCGACAAAAAACCCGATCACCGCCCAGATCATGGCAATCACGATGCCGACACGCGTCGGGGCGTCGTAATATTCTAGATTGCGGCCTTCGAGGCGATCGACAGAGGGACCATGATCCACGCACCCGGCTATGACCACGAAAGTGGCGATCAGGCCAAAGACCAGGATAATCCAGCCGTGCACGCCGAGCAGGGTATTCTGTCCGGCGAATGCGATAAGCAGGCCTAGCAATGCCACGATTACGGCCAGGACGAGTCCCAGATAGAGTTCGTTTTTGGTCAGTTCGTTCAGCATGGCTATTCCAAGAGGTCGACCGTCATGGCCCGGTGAATTATTTGACAGCTAGCAATCATAAAACACAACCGTACACTGGCAAACGCAGATGCTGTGGCGCCGAATGCGCAGACATTGTGATCACCGGTCCTATGGCGACAAGACCACCCCCGCCAACGCAGAAGCGCGATGACCCCGAAAACCGGGCATTCATCCTTGAAGACGGTGACAATGCCCTTGACCGAGATCGTTTTTCTGGCTGATCGGCAGAGATTGGACGAAACGCGATGGACGCGCAGGCACTGAGCCGGGAGGAGATCGTCGCGCGCAGCCGTCCCCTTGGTCACGGCCGATATCAACTGGACATCAGTGCGCCGACGATCCGAGCGTAGATGTCGAATTGCGTGTCCTGGTGCGGTGCCTCGCCGTCGCCGGTTTCGCCGCTGCCAACATCATGCTGCTCTCGGTCGCCGTTCTCGGCTTTGCCACCCCCTGATCGCCGCGACAGCGATGTCGGCTTCGTCGATCATCGTGACCCCGAACGCGCTGCGCCTTCGCGGTTCGGCGCCCGCCGCCCCGGTACCGGGTTGACATTCCGCGGCCACCCGCTAGGCTCCTGGCGCGCGCCCAAGAGCGCGCTGCAAAGACCGATGACCCTTGCGGGAGAGGGTGGCTCGAGGACATTCGGGCCGACGCCGAAGGAGCAACCGCCCCGGAAACTCTCAGGCAAAATGGACCGCAGGGCGAGGCGACTCTGGAAAGCAGGCGTCGGCGTGTTGCGCGGTGGCGCCTCACCGAAGGGGTAAGCCACAGGGCCACCACGGCGGCCCGGTGAATCTCTCAGGTTACGGGACAGAGGGGGCGGACCGTCGGCTGACGCCGGCGCCCGTTGACCCGAAGGGAGACCGCCCGTGGCCGAACCGACCGAATCCCTCAACCGGACACCGCTTTACGACCTTCACGTCGAGCTCGGCGGCAAGATGGTTCCGTTTGCCGGCTACGAGATGCCGGTTCAGTACCCGAGCGGCATTCTCGCCGAGCATCTGCACACCCGATCCCAGGCCGGGCTGTTCGACGTCTCCCACATGGGCCAGGTCCGGCTCGACGGCGATAACCCGGCGGCGGCGCTGGAGACGTTGGTAACCAACGACCTGCAGCGGTTGGGGAACGGCGAAATCTGTTACAACCTGTTTACCAACGATGCCGGCGGCATTCTCGACGACCTCATGGTGACCCAGGCCGGCGACTACCTGTTTGTCGTCGTCAACGCCGCGTGCAAGGAGGCGGATGTTGCCCACATGCAGGCCGGCCTGCCGTCCGGCACCGCTTTGCAGGTGCTCGGCGATCGTGCGTTGCTGGCGCTTCAGGGCCCGGCAGCGGCGGCGGTTCTGCAGCGCCACGCCGCCGGGTCGGATTCACTCCGGTTCATGCAATCGGCGGAAATGCCGGTCGCCGGCATTGCCTGCCGCGTCAGCCGGTCCGGGTATACCGGCGAGGACGGCTTCGAGGTTTCGGTTCCCGCCGATGCGGCGGAGGCGCTGGGCCGGCGCCTCCTGGCCGAGGACGAGGTGGCGCCGATTGGGCTCGGTGCCCGCGATTCGTTGCGCCTCGAGGCGGGCCTCTGTCTCTATGGCCACGATATCGACGAAACCACGACCCCGGTCGAGGCTCGCCTGGTCTGGGCGATCGGCAAACGCCGGCGCGTCGAGGGTGGCTTTCCAGGTGCCGAAATCATTCTCCGGCAGATCGAAAACGGGGTCGACCGCCGCCGGGTCGGGTTGCGCCCGGAGGGTCGGGCGCCGGCGCGCGAAGGGACGGAAATAACCGATTCCGATGGTGCCCCGATCGGACATATTACCAGCGGCGGTTTTGGACCGACGGTCGGCGGCCCGGTCGCGATGGGCTATGTCGCGACCGCGCATTCCGACCCCGAGTCGGCGGTCAACCTGTTGGTCCGCGGTGCGCCGCGCCCGGCAACGGTGGTCAAAATGCCGTTCGTCGCGGCGAACTATTATCGAGGTTAACGAAAGGGAGGCTTGATATGAGCGAAGTACGCTACTCGGAGGAACATGAGTGGATCAGCGTCGACGGCGATGTCGGCACGATCGGCATCACCGACTATGCCCAGCAACAACTCGGCGACGTCGTTTATGTCGAGCTGCCGGAGGTCGGCCGCACCGTCGAAAAAGACGGCGACATGGCGACCATCGAATCGGTCAAGGCGGCGAGCGAAATCTTTGCGCCGGTCAGCGGAGAGGTGGTCAAGGTCAACAGTGCGCTCGACGACGATCCGGCGACGGTCAACAGCGACGCCGAAGGACAGGGCTGGATGGTCAAACTGCGCATCGCCGACGCCGGCCAACTCGAGGGGCTGATGGATGCCGCGGCCTACAAGAAATTCGTCGAGGGCCTGGACTGATGCGTTTCTTGCCGCAAACCGGCGCCTATCGGGCACGGGTCGACTGAGGGGACGGACATGGGTTTCAAACTTACCGAATACATGGCCTATGACTTCGCGAATCGGCGACACATCGGGCCGTCGCCGCAAGAAATGGCCGATATGCTGACGGTGATCGGCTACAAAACGCTCGACCAGCTGATCGATGACACGGTGCCTTCGGCGATTCGCCAGGACGAACGCCTGGACTGGGGACCGGCGATGACCGAGCGCGACGCGCTGTTCCATATGCGCGAGGTCGCCGAAAAGAACAAGGTCCTGACCTCGCTGATCGGCCAGGGATATTACGGGACGACGACGCCGCCGGTCATACTGCGCAACATTTTTGAGAATCCAGCCTGGTACACGGCCTATACGCCCTATCAGCCAGAGATTTCACAGGGCCGGCTCGAGGCCTTGTTGAATTTCCAGACCATGGTTTCGGACCTGACCGGACTCGAGATTGCAAATGCGTCGCTTTTGGACGAGTCGACGGCGGCGGCCGAGGCAATGACGATGGCCCGGCGCAGCTCGAAATCGGCAAGCAATGCCATCTTTGTCGACGAAAACTGCCATCCCCAGAACATCGCCGTTGTTCAAACCCGCGCCAAGCCGCTGGGAATCGAGGTGATTGTCGGCCAGCCCGACAATTTGCAGGCGGATGCGGTATTTGGCGCGATCTTCCAGTATCCGGGCACGTACGGCCATGTGCGCGATTTTACTGATTTGATCACTCAACTGCACGGGGCCAAGGCGCTGGCCATTATGGTGGCGGATCCGTTGGCGTTGGCGTTGCTCAAATCACCGGGCGAAATGGGTGCCGATATTGCCGTCGGCTCGACCCAGCGCTTCGGTGTTCCCATCGGTTATGGCGGCCCCCATGCAGCCTACATGGCGTCGAAAGATGCGTTCAAACGCTCGATGCCGGGCCGAATTATTGGTGTGACGATCGACAGCCGGGGCAAGAAGGCCTACCGCCTCGCCCTGCAGACCCGCGAACAGCATATCCGACGCGAGAAAGCCAATTCCAATGTGTGCACGGCGCAGGCGTTGCTGGCGGTAATGGCATCGATGTATGCCGTTTATCACGGCCCGGACGGGATCAAGGCGATCGCCCAGTCGGTGCATCGTAAGACGGCGCGACTCGCCAAAGGATTGGAGAGCCTGGGCTACAAAGTCGATCCGGAGGTGTTTTTCGACACCATCACGGTGGATGTCGGCGCGCTTCAGGGCGTGATCATGAATGCCGCCGTCGCCAACGGTGTCAACCTGCGCAAGATCGGCACAACGCGCGTCGGCATTAGCCTCGATGAAAAGACCCGCCCGGAGACGCTCGAGGGCGTCTGGCGAGCTTTTGGTGGCGACATGAAGGACGACAGCGAGACCAATCGCGAGTATCGGCTGCCGGAAGCGAATCTTCGTCACAGCGCCTACCTCACTCATCCGATCTTCCACCTCAACCGGGCCGAGGCGGAAATCACCCGCTACATGCGCCGTTTGGCCGATCGCGATCTGGCGCTTGACCGGGCGATGATCCCGCTCGGCTCATGCACGATGAAACTGAACGCGACGATCGAGATGTTGCCGGTCACGTGGCCGGAATTTGCCGACTTGCACCCGTTCGTGCCGGCCGATCAGGCGCAAGGCTATGCCGAGATGATCGCCGACCTGAACGACAAGCTCTGTCAGATCACCGGCTACGATGCCATTTCACAGCAACCCAATTCGGGCGCCCAGGGCGAATATGCCGGCCTCCTGACCATCCGCGCCTATCATGAGTCGCGGGGCGAAGGGCACCGCAACATCTGCCTGATCCCGACCTCGGCCCATGGCACCAACCCGGCCTCGGCCCATATGGCGGGATGGGAAGTCGTACCCGTAAAATCGGCCGAAAACGGAGATATCAACCTCGAGGATTTTCGCGAGAAAGCGAGGGAACATAGCGCTGAACTGGCCGCCTGCATGATCACCTACCCGTCCACCCACGGCGTCTTCGAGGAGGGCGTCACCGAGGTCTGCGATATCACCCATGAACATGGCGGCCAGGTCTATATCGATGGGGCCAACATGAACGCCATGGTCGGTTTGGCGCGTCCCGGCAGTATTGGCGGTGACGTCAGCCATCTCAACCTTCACAAGACGTTCTGCATCCCGCACGGGGGCGGCGGTCCCGGCATGGGGCCGATCGGCGTCAAGAAACACCTGGTGCCGTTCCTTCCCGGTCATCCGGAAACCGGTGGCGATATTGGTCCGGTCTCGGCGGCGCCGTTCGGATCGGCGTCGATCCTGCCGGTCAGTTGGGCCTATTGTCTGCTGATGGGGGGCGCCGGACTTACCCAGGCCACGAAGGTCGCCATCCTGAACGCCAACTACATCGCCGCAAGGCTCAAGGACGATTACGACGTGCTCTTTACATCGGCTAAGGGCCGGGTGGCTCATGAGTGTATTCTCGACACCAGACCGCTGCAGGAAAGCGCCAACGTCACCGTCGACGACGTCGCCAAGCGGCTGATGGATAACGGTTTTCATGCGCCGACCATGAGCTGGCCGGTAGCCGGTACGTTGATGGTCGAGCCGACCGAGAGCGAGCCCAGGGCCGAGATCGATCGCTTCTGTGTGGCCATGCATTCGATTCGCGAAGAAGCCCGCGATATCGAAGAGAAGCGAATCGACCCGGACAACAACCCGCTGAAGAACGCGCCGCACACCGTCGGGGATCTGATTGGCGATTGGGACCGGCCCTATAGCCGTGAGCAGGCGTGCTACCCGCCGGGCGCGTTTAGGGTCGATAAGTACTGGCCGCCGGTCAACCGCGTCGACAACGCCTATGGCGACAGGCACCTGGTCTGCACTTGCCCGCCGATGGATGCCTATGAGGATGCCGCCGAATAAGCATCCGGGGGCGGGCATGGCCCACAAGCGCGGTACCAAGGTGTTGACGGTCCGCCCCGGCGTCGGTGGCGGGATCAGCCGCTCGGTTTAGCGCCGCCCGGCCGATGCGCGCTCCGCGACTGGCTAATTCATCGGCCGCGGCATCGGCATAAGTCGCCCCGGCGCCGCGCCAGGCCCGATATCAGTGGAGTTTTTCGTCGATCTGCTTGATCGATTGGTCGATCAGCATGGCCGCCGCCACGCCGCCGGCGCGCTCGGTCAGCAGGCGCCGCGTCGCCGCCACCGCGAGGTCGACGGCGAGCCCGCGCACCTCCGCGGTGGCCTGGGCTTCGGCCTGGGCGATGCGATCGAGCGCCTGCTGCTCGCGCCGCGCGAGCAGGGCTTCGAGATCGGCGATCGCCTGCTCCTTCAGCCGGCCCGCCTCGCTGCGTGCATGGCGCAGGATCTCTTCCGCTTCCTGCGCCGCATTCCGCTGTTTGCGCTTGTAACTCGCCAGCAGGGCCTGCGCTTCCTCGCGCAGGCGGGTCGCTTCGTCGATGTTGTTGCGGATGGTCTCGGCGCGTTCGTCGAGGGCGGTGACGAGCGTCCGGCTCAACGGCCGCCAGGCCAAGACGACGAAGATGACGAAGGCGACGCCGACCCAGAAGCTGGTATCGTGAAGCAACGCGTCCATCAGCTGTGGCTTCCCTGCACCGCGTCGACCGCCGCCTCGGCGTCGGCGCTCTCGACCTCGCCGTCGATCAGCCGCTTGGTCGCCTCCTGCGCCACTTCGACCGCGACCTGGCGGATATTGTCGACCGCCTCCTTGCGGGCGCTGTCGATGCGGGCCTCGGCCTCACCGGTGGTGGCGGCGATCTTGGCCGCCAGCTCTTCCTGGCGGCGCGCCGCCTCGGCGGCCATCTCGTCCTTGGTCTGGCGGACGAGAGCATGCGCCTTGGCCCGGGTCTCGGTCATCGCCGCCTCGTGGGCGGCGAGCACCTTCTCGGCTTCGGCCCTGAGCTGTTCGGCCTTTTCCAGGTCGCCGCTGATGCGCCGCTGACGCTCTTCGAGCACGCTCGAAATCCGCGGCAACGCGACGCGCGACAGAATCACATAGAGCAGGCCGATCGTGATCACGAGCCAGATCAACTGGCTGGGGAACGAGGCGGCGTCGAGTTGGGGCATGGACGCGGTCCTTCGAATGCCGCGCCGCGAGCCGAAGCCCGTCGGCGCGCCCGATCCTTAGGTGAACAGGATCAGGAACGAAATCAGCAGGGCGTAGAGTGCCACCGCCTCGACCAGGGCGAAGCCCAGCATGCCGAGCGGGAACACCTGCGGCCGGGCCGACGGGTTGCGCGCGATAGACTGGATGAGCGAAGCGAAAATGCTCCCAATACCGGCGCCCACGCCGGACAGACCGATCACGGCAAGGCCCGCGCCAATCATTTTTGCGGCATCAAGTTCCATTTCCTCAGTCCCCTTTCTTAAGGCTCAGAATGTGAATGGTCCCGCGACCCTAATGGAGGTGAATCGCGTCGTTGAGATAGAGGCAGGTCAGTACTGTAAAGACGTAGGCCTGCAGGAATGCGACAAGCAGTTCGAACGCGATCAACAGTATATCCATCACGATCGGCGCCAATCCGCCGATGCCGAAGGTCGCCGCGCCCAACGGTACGACGAAACCGGCGAAGACCTTGAGCATGGTGTGGCCGGCCATCATGTTGGCGAACAGCCGGATCGACAGGCTGACCGGCCGCGACAGGTACGAGATGATCTCGATCGGCACCATCAGCGGCAACATCAACTTCGGCACGCCCGACGGCACGAAGAACGAAAAAAAGTGAAGCCCGTGGCGGAACAGCCCGACCATGGTGACGCCGAAGAACACGGCCAACGCCAGCGCCGCGGTGACGATGATGTGGCTGGTGTAGGTAAAGCTGTACGGCAGCAGCCCGAACATGTTGCCGAACAGGATGAACATGAACAGCGTGAATATGACCGGGAAAAAGCGGCGTCCCTCGCTGCCGACATTGTCGCGGATCATGTTGGCGACGAATTCGTAGCTCAACTCGGCCATCGATTGCAGCCGGCCGGGCACCAGCGCGCGGCTCTGGACGCCATAGGTCAGGAATACCGAGATGGTAATCAGCGAGGCGACCATGAACAGCGCGGAATTGGTAAACGAAAGGTCCAACCCGGCGATCTCGATCGACACGATGGGCTGAATTTCGAACTGATAGAGGGGACCGTGTGCTGCCGCCGCTTGGTCGGCGCCCGCCCCGGTTTCCGCGCTCGCCATGCCTAACTCCCGTCGTAGCCCGATTTCGGGCCTTCACTGTCATCCCCGGCGTCGCGGTAACCGACCGCCGATCCCAAACGGTTCATGGCGCGATAGACGTTGGAAACTCCGGCGCCCATGCCCAAGAACAGAAAAACGACCATCAACCAGGGCGCCGTGCCCAGCCACTGGTCGAGCAGCCATCCGATCCCCGCACCGACGGCCAGCGAAGCGACCAGTTCGACTCCGATCCGCGCCGCCATGCCGAGCCCGCTGAACGGGGCTTCTTCCGCCGCCGTTGCCGCGGGTTCCGCACCATCCTGACGTTCGCGCGCGGCCTTGAGCCGAGCTCCGAGATCGTCGAGGGACGGGGGAGCCTTGCGTTCCGTCATGATGTCACCCGGAACCATTAATGCCGCATGCGGCGCAGGCGAAAAGCGGGCGCACCTTACGGTTTGCCCCATACCCTGTCAAGCACGCGCGGGGGCCCGTTTTGCCCTGCGACACTTTGGCCGAACTACGCGGAATCCCGCAGTTCCTCGGCGGTTTGGAGATCGACCGAGACGAGCTGCGAGATGCCCTGTTCGGGCATCGTCACGCCGTACAGCCGGTCCATGCGTGCCATCGTCATGCGATGGTGGGTGACGATCAGGAACCGAGTCGCCGAGCTCTCGGCGATGTCCGCCAACAGCTTGCAGAAACGGTCGACGTTGGCGTCGTCGAGGGGGGCGTCGACCTCGTCGAGGACGCAGATCGGTGCCGGGTTGGTCAGAAACACCGAAAACAGGAGGGCGAGGGCGGTGAGCGCCTGCTCGCCGCCGGACAGCAGCGACAGGATCTGCAGTTTCTTACCGGGTGGGCTGGCGAAGATCTCCAGCCCGGCGTCGAGCGGGTCGTCGGACTCGATGAGCCGGATATACGCATGCCCGCCGCCAAACAGGCGGACGAACAATTCTTCGAAGTGGGTGTTGACCTCTTTGAAAGATTCCAGCAAGCGCGCCCGGCCTTCGCGGTTGAGTTCGTTGATGCCCTGGCGGAGCCGCGCTATGGCGTCGATCAAATCGCCGCGCTCCTGGTCGAGGGACGCAATCTGCTCTCCCAGTTCCTTGACTTCCTGTTCGGCGCGCAGATTCACCGGACCGATATTGTCGCGCTCGCGGAGCAAGCGTTCGAGGCGGGTCTCGACGGTGCCCGGTTCGGGCAATTGATCGCCCGGCTCATGGCCGGCCACCGCCAGCGCCTGGTCGGGAGCGCAGTCGAGCCGTTCCTTCATGCGGTCGCGAATGGCGTCACGCGATTGCTCGATTTGCGCGACCGCGCCCTCCGACCGCGCCCGTTCCTCGCGCGCGTCGGCAAGCGCCGCCTCGGCTTCGCGCAGGGCCTTGGCGATGGCATTGAGCACGTTTTCCGCGGCGACCAAAGCGTCAGCCGCTTCCTTGCGCGTGATCTCGGAGCGGTCGATTTCGGCGAGCAGGGCGCGCCGTTTTTCGTCGATCTCGGCGGGCGCCGCTTCGAGTTGACTGATTTCGGTCCGGGTCGCGTCGCGCCGCTCGGCGAGCGTTCGCATTTGTTGGCGTGCATTCTCGGTGCGCTGCTGCCATGAGCGAAGGTCATCGCCGATCGCGTCGAGGCGCGCGCCGCGGGCCTCGGCTTCGCTCAGCAGACGGTCGTGGCGGCTGCGCCGTTCGATGAGATCCAATCGCGCCGCGCCCAGGCGTTCGCGCAGGCCTTGCTGTTGGCGTCGTTTTTCCTCGAGATCCAGGCCATCGGCAACCGCGTCCCGGGCTGCCGCGAGTTCCGCCTCGGCCTCGTTCAGATCGGCCGCGACCTGTTCCCCGGCCTGATCGAGCGCGGCAAGGCGCGACGCGCTTTCGGCGTTCTCACGGACCAACCTCGCTTGGCTGTCCCGGGCCGCCGCCAGCGCGGCGAAAGCCTGGCGCAACGATTGCCGCGCAGTGGCCTCGGACGCGGCGGCGTCGGCGGCGGCGGCGCGCGCCGTCTCAAAGTGTTCCCGCGCGGTTGCCGCGGTATCGTTGGCTGCGGTCAAATCGCTTCGGACCTCGGCCAGACGGTTGCGCTGGCCGAGGCGGGTCGCCGCGGCGGTGTCGGCGCCGGCGGTCACGGTAAACCCGTCCCACCGCCACAATTCGCCCGCGCGACTGACCAGCCGCTGTCCGATAGCCAGGTCGCCGCCGAGCCGGAGCCCGGTCGCGCGGTCGGGTACGACGCCGATCTGCGCCAGACGGCGCTCGAGGGTGCGCGGTCCGCGGACGAATTTGGACAGGGGCTCGGCGCCGTCGGGCAGCGGCGGCGCGCCGGTAATCGGCGGCAGATCGCGCCAATGGATCGGCGCGGCGCTGTCATCGGAGGCCGTCAGGTCGTCGCCCAACGCGGCGCCCAGTGCGTCTTCGTATCCGGCGTCGACGGCCACCGAATCGATGATCGGGGCCCAGGATTCGGGGCGGCCTTCGGCGAGCAATTCGGCCAAGGCGCGCTCCTCGGCCCGCAGACCGGCCAGTGTTTCTTCGGCCTGCTGTGCCGTCTCGCGCGCTGTCATTTCGCCGTCTTGCGCCTCGGTCCGCGCGGTCTCGACCGATTCCGCCTCGGATTGGCGATCGCCCAGAGCCGCGGCTGCCGTCGCCACCGCGTCCTCGGCGGCGGCAATTTGGTCCGCCGTTTCGGTGTGTGACGCACTGGCGGCCCGTTCTTCGTTGACCCGTTCGCCGCGTTCGCGGAGCCGGGCGATCCGTTCCTCGATCTCCGCGATGCGCCGTTGGGCTGCCGTGCGACGGGCTTCTTCGGTGAGGATCGACTGGGTCAGGGCGCTCATCTCGCCGTCGAGGCCATCGACCTCCGATTCGGCGGCAGCGACCGCCTCCTCGGCGGCGCGGGTTTCGGCCTCCTGGTTGTCCTGACCGGCGGTGAGAGCGTCCCGTTCCTCGCTCAGTCGTTTTTCGGCCGCCTCGGCATCGGCCGACAAGGCGAGTTCGCGGGTGATGTCCTGGGCGATCTGTTCGAGCCGGGCATCGGCATCGGCCTTGGCCAGGCGCAGCCGCTCGCGCTCCGCATCGATCGCCTCTCGTGCCGCCGTCAAGCGGTGCAACGCGGCGGCCGCCTCGGCCTCGCTCTGGCGCAGCGCCGGCAGTTTGTCCGCGGCCTCGGCGTGTTCCGTGGTCTGGCGGGTCGCTTGCCCGGCAAGCTCGCCGACCTTGGCGGTGACCGCGTTGAGCGATGCCTGCGTCGTCGCCAGCTCCTGGCTCGCCGTCTGCCACCTCAAATAGAGGACGATTGCCTCCGCCTTGCGGATATGTTCGCCGATATTGCGGTAGCGGGCGGCCTGCCGCGCCTGGCGCTTGAGCGCCTTGAGCTGTCCGTCGAGGGCCGCCAGGACGTCGTCGAGGCGTTCCAGATTGCCCTCGGCCGCGCGCAGCCGCAGCTCGGCCTCGTGGCGCCGCGAATGGAGCCCGCTGATGCCCGCCGCTTCCTCCAGCAGGATTCGCCGGTCGGCCGGCTTGGCATTGATCAATGCGCCCACCCGTCCCTGGCTGACCATGGCGCCGGAACGGGCGCCGGTGGCGAGGTCGGCGAACAGAAGCTGAACATCGCGGGCCCGCACGTCCTTGCCGTTGACCCGGTAGACTGACCCCGATTCGCGTTCGATGCGGCGCGAAATTTCAAGAATGTCGCTGTCGTTGAAGGACGACGGCGCCGTGCGATCGCCGTTGTCGAGGACGAGCATGACCTCGGCGATGTTGCGCGACGGGCGTTCGGTGGTGCCACCGAATATGATGTCGTCCATGCCGCCACCGCGCATTTTCTTGGCCGAGGTTTCCCCCATGACCCAGCGCAGCGCCTCGACCAGATTCGATTTGCCGCAACCGTTCGGTCCGACGACGCCCGACAGTCCCGGTTCGATCGTCAGTTCGGTGGGATCGACAAAGGACTTGAAGCCGCTAAGCCTGAGTGCGCTGAATTGCAAAGGCGGGATCTGCTGATTTGGTGGTGATAGGTACCCTCGTCACTCGGCCATTGGCGCCATCACCTTGTCGAATTCCTCGAACGGCTGGGCGCCGATGACCTTGGTGCCATTTATAATGAAAGTCGGCGTCGAGGAAACATCGAATTCGCGTTCGCCTTCCTGGCGCCGCGCCAGAATACCGTCGAGCAATGCCTCGTTGGCCATGCAAGCGTCGAAATCTTCAGCGCTCAGGCCAGCGAGTCGACCGATGCCCGCCAACGCCTGCATCGGATCGGCGGCGCGCGACCACTGCGACTGACTGGAGAACAGCACTTCGAGGGTGGCGAAGTAACGGTCGTCACCGGTGCAGCGCGCCAACATGGCGGCGCGCAGGCCAACGGCATCGAAGGGAAAATCGCGGAAGACGAACTTCGCCTTACCGGGCTCGATATAGTTCTTCTTGATCTCCTTCCAGGCGTTTTCGTGGAATGACGCGCAGTGGGGGCAGGTCAGCGATTCATAGGCGATAATCTCGATCGGCGCGTCGGCGTTGCCGAGGACTTTGTCAGCCAAGGCGTCCTCGGTCGAAACCGGTTCGGCGCGTGCCGCTCCGAATGCGATCGTCGAGAGAATAAGAATTCCAAGTGCCAGGGCTGTATTGCGCAAATCGGCCTCCTTCATTGCATCCACTAAAGCCGCCGCAAGGCGGTGTTTGACGCCAACCTAACCCGGTCGCCGGGCCCCTTGATAGTCACGTTTTCTTGTCTTCTTTATGGCTGCGGCGGACCGCTTGGCCAAGTCGTTCCAGGGCGGTGCGCAAGTCATCGTCGCGAACCGGCACGTCGACCGCTGGACCCGGTTCATGGGTTCCGTCCACTGACCTTGTCTTCGATTGCGGCGGTTGCGGCACCGGGCCCTGCCGAAGCACGAGGCGGGACACCGCGCGATAGCCGAAATAGGTGTTGATGCGGTCGATGATCTGGGGTTCGAGATGTTGGAACTCGGTTGCCCAGCCGCCACCGACCCGAATATGCAAAGTGCCGCCGCCGCCGCGCTCGGGCTGGTAGCGTTGCGGAATCGACTGCGCCGCCAGCTGCGGGCCCATGATCTCTCGCCATTTCGACACCACCTGCGCCGAGGCCAGCCCGCGGCGGCGCAGAATCGGTCGGGTCACCCGGGACAGCGGACCGGCAAGGCTGCGGGGACCGTAAGCACGATTGGGCGTGGTCATCAAATCGGCGTACCTCTCATTGCGCGAACATATTAGCATGGCGGCGCCGTGAAACAGCCTCCGCAATCCACCGGCCTCGCCGTATCTCTGCTCGCTTGGTACGACCGCGCGCGGCGCGACCTGCCGTGGCGCGCGGCGCCGGGATCGTCGTCGGACCCCTATCGCGTGTGGCTCAGCGAGATCATGCTGCAGCAGACGACGGTGGCTACCGTCGCGCCCTACTACCGCGCATTTCTCGACCGATGGCCGCGTGTGCAGGATCTGGCGGCGGCCACCCTCGACGACGTCCTTCATGCCTGGCAGGGGCTCGGTTACTACGCCCGGGCGCGGAACATGCATGCCTGCGCCCGCGTCGTCGCGGCCGAGCATGGCGGCCGGTTCCCCGCTAGCGAAGCGGAATTGCGCGCGCTGCCGGGAATCGGTCCCTACACCGCGGCGGCCATTGCGGCGATCGCCTTCAACCGGCCGGCCACGCCGGTCGACGGCAATGTCGAACGGGTGATGGCACGCCTCTACGCGGTTGAGCAGGCTTTGCCCGGCGCCAAGCCGGAGCTGCGCCGCCGCGCCGCCCGGTTGACCCCGCAACGGCGTCCTGGCGATTACGCCCAGGCGGTCATGGATCTCGGCGCGACGATATGCACGCCGCGTAATCCGGATTGCGGCGTATGCCCATGGCGCGGTGCCTGCCGTGCGCTCGCCGACGGCCGAACCGGCGAGTTGCCGCGGCGGGCGGCTTCGGGAGCAAGGCCGCTGCGCCGCGGGATCGCGTTCTGGGCCTGGCGGCGCGACGGGTCCATCCTGCTGCGCCGCCGACCCGAGCGGGGATTGCTCGGCGGCATGATGGAGGTCCCGTCGACGGCATGGCGCAGTGCCCCGTGGACTATCGGCGAAGCGACCGCCGAGGCGCCGGTCACGGCGGACTGGCAGGCCTTGCCCGGGATCGTGCGCCATACCTTTACCCATTTCCATCTCGAACTCGAAGTTGCCGCCGGCCAGTGCGACGGGCGGTCAAAACAAAGGGGCGCCGAGGGAGAATGGGTCGCCCTCGACGCCCTGACCGGGTATGCGCTGCCGACGGTCATGAAAAAGGTCGTCGGCCACGCCGCGGCCGCGCTGGATCAGAACCAATAACGCCCGGACCGCAGGTCGACATAAACCCATTGCGGCTGCCACGGCTTGCGTCGGCCGTCGTAGCGATTGTTCCACCACCCGTTCTGCTGACCGTTCTGCCACCAATTCTGCTGACCGTACTGCCAACCGTTTTGGTTGCCGTTCTGCCACCGGTTCTGCCGATAGTCTCGCGGCTGATTGTTGTTGTAGTAGGTGGCCGGATGGCGCACCGGCCGGCCGTTGCGGACGGCCCATTTGCGAAACCGCCGGCTGCCAAGGTCGTGTCGCCCGTAGCGGTTGACGTAGCGCTGGAACCGATCGTAGGGCACCGCGTAGACGGTGGCGCGATGGTTGCGGCGGTCCTGTCGATATTGCTGGGTGCGCGGCGTTCCCCCGTAATAGGGGTTTGACTGATAGATGCGTTGGTCGCGGTCGACCCGTTCTGCCACCGCATTCTGCGGCACGGCCGTGATCGCGGCCAACGAGATACCCAGGGCGGCTGCCATTAGCTTGAGAGTGGTCATCGCTCGATCTCCTCTTTTCGCGCTAAATCGTTCATGATGGGTGGACTATGACCGGGCTTGGCTGAATCGAGCCTGAGCCCGATGTTCATGCGGTATTCAGGTGCGCGGGGATAAATCGGGGGCCATGACCTTCCTGGTACGCATAGCGATGGTGGTGGCGGTATTGACGGCACTCGCCGCCGCCGCCGCCGCGGCGAGCGATCACGACGACGCGCGAAACGCGGTTCAGGCCGGCCGCGCGCTGCCGCTCGGTGCCATCGTCGGCCAGGTCGGGCGGAGCTATCCGGGCCGCCTGCTCGACGCCGACATGCGTAAGGGAAAGGGCGATAGCTTGGTTTATGTCCTGCGTTGGCTGACGCCCGAGGGCAATGTTCTCAACATGACCGTCGACGCGGCCTCGGGTCGTGTCCTTGGCGTCAAGGGGAAGCATTGATGCGTGTTCTTGTCGTCGAGGATCAGCCCGAGCTGGCCGATGTGCTGCGTGAATCGCTGGCCGAGGCGGGCTATGCCGTCGATGTGGCGATGGACGGCGAGGAAGGTCATTTTCTCGGCGACACCGAACCCTATGACGCGGTCGTCCTGGACCTCGGCCTGCCGCTGATGGACGGGCTTTCGGTGCTGCGGCAGTGGCGCAGCGACGGCCGCATGATGCCGGTTCTCATCCTTACCGCCCGAGACCGCTGGCGCGAGAAGGTCGAGGGCATCGATGCCGGCGCCGACGACTACGTCGCCAAGCCGTTCCAGATGGAAGAGGTGCTGGCGCGGGTGCGCGCGCTGATCCGCCGCGCCGCCGGCCACGCGGCAGCCGAACTGAATTGCGGCCCGGTTGCCGTCGATACGCGCAGCGGTCGGGTCACTCTCGATGGCCAGCCGGTCAAGCTGACCGCCCAGGAGTTCAAGGTGCTGAGCTATCTCATCCACCACCTCAACAAGGTGGTCTCGCGGACCGAGCTGACCGAGCACATCTACGACCAGGACTTCGACCGCGATTCGAACACCATCGAGGTCTTTATCGGCCGCCTGCGCAAGAAGCTGGGCGCCGACGTGATCACCACCGAACGCGGCCTGGGCTATCGCATGAGCGCGCCCGCGCATGAGGATTAGGTCCCTTTCGCTGCGGCTGGTGATCGGTGCCGCGGCCTCGGTCCTGGTCGCCTTGGCGATCGCCGCCGTGCTGCTGAGCGTGCTGTTCCGCATTTACGTCGAGCGCGGCCTCGAGGCGCGGCTGAACGCGCAGCTCGACGGCCTGATCACGGTCACCGAGATCGGCGCCGATGGCCAGCCCCATCCCCTCAGTCTGCTGGCCGAACCGCGGTTCCGCCAACCGCTTTCGGGCTGGTACTGGCAGATCACCCCGGCCAGCGGCAGCGAGGCGCCGGTGCGCTCGCGTTCGCTGTGGGACAGTGTGCTGACGTTCCCGCCGTCGATCGCCGCCGGCCGCGAAGTATTCCAAGAATTGGCCGGCCCGGCGGATCAAGACCTGTTCGCCGCCTCGCGGCTGATCACCCTGCCCGGATCCGAGGGCGCCTACGTCTTCACCGTCGCCGCCGACCGCGCCGAGATCGAAGCCGAGACCCGGCCTTTCACCCTGACTCTGGTGCTGTCGCTGGCGACCCTCGGTCTGGTCCTGATCGCGGCGATCTTCGTCCAGGTCCGCTACGGGCTCGGTCCGCTGAAGCAGATTCCGAAATCGCTGGCCGATATCCGCTCCGGCCGGGCCGACCGCCTGAGCGGCGAGTTTCCGACCGAAGTCGAGCCCTTGGCGGTAGAAATCAACGCCCTTATCGACCACAGCGACAAGGTCGTCGATCGCGCCCGCACCCATGTCGGCAATCTCGCCCATGCCTTGAAGACGCCATTGACCGTGCTGCACGGCGAAGCGGAGCGGGCACAAGGCGGGCTCGCCGATGTCGTCACCCGCCACAGCGCGATCATGACCCGCCAGATCGATCACTACCTGGCGCGGGCGCGCATCGCCGCCCGCCGCAAGACCCTGGGCGCCCGCGCCGAGGTTCTACCGGTGGCCGAGGATTTACGCCGCACCCTGGCGCGCATCCACGAGGACCGCGGCATCGACATCGCCATCGACGGGCGGGCGGTGGCGTTTCGCGGCGATCGGGAAGACCTCGAGGAAATGGTCGGCAACCTGCTCGACAATGCCTGCAAGTGGGCCCGGCATCGGGTCCTGACCACGGTGCGCCGGCGCAACGGCGACGTCGTGATCCGGGTCGATGACGACGGCCCCGGGCTCAAGGAAGAAGACCGCGCCGTCGCTTTGACCCGCGGCAAACGCTTCGACGAGAGCAAGTCGGGCTCGGGCCTGGGGCTCGCCATCGTATCCGATCTGGTTTCCGTCTATGGCGGCGCCATCGAGCTCGGCGGTTCCGACCTTGGCGGCCTATCGGTGACATTGGTCCTGCCCGCGGCGGAAGCTTAGGCGACGCCAAATTGCCCGGCGGCGGACCGAGTTTTCGAATCGCGACGGGTATTTAGGGCACAATATCTTGGGTCTCAGCCGCCTCGGACCACAATATTTTTTGCCCAAAACGCAAAATAGGGGATTCCCTTGCGCCGACGAATGTGATTCAACGTCTGTGGGGCACATGGAGGGAGCCCGCATGGGCAAATCCGATATGACGCGACCGCCGGGCACGGAAACGGCGCGCCGGCACGGGCGAAACCTGCAACCATCGCGGGTCGGCGGTGCATATCGTGCCGACCGGTGCCACAAATTTGATACCGATTTTTCATATGCCACTAGGATATAAGCAATTATGCTCGGGAACTACCTTAACTACCGCGCCGGGTCGTCCGATCCGCGCTCCGATCGAGGGCGATAATGGCCGCGGTTGAACTGGCCCGAAATCAGGACTCCGAGGCCCCGTTCCGGATCCGCGGCACCACGGTCAATCTGGTGACCCTGCAGATCAATCAGGCCGAGCCCGCGATCATCATCGAGGAATTGGGCCGCCTGCTCAAACAGGCACCGGCATTCCTGCGCAACGCGCCGATCATCATCGGCCTGGATTCGATCACCGCCGAAGCCAAGGACGTGGATTTTCCCGGCCTGATCGGCGGGCTGCGCGGACTGGACCTGTTCCCGATCGGCGTCACCGGTGGCCGCGTATCGGTGCGCGAGGCGGCGGCGGCGGCCGGATTGCCGATCATGCCCAAAGGTTCGATGCGGGGCGGAGATCTCGGCTCGCCGGAGCCGGCGCCGGTAACGTCCGATCCGCCGCCTGCCGAAGACCCGACCGCCGAAGCGGTCGCCGAGAGGCAACCGCCGGAGTTGCCGATGGACGAGCCCGCGACGGCTGCCGAAGCGGTGCCTGCGGACGCGCCGACGGTGGCAGACGCGTCGGCGGCCGACGTATCGCACGCGGCGCCCGCCGTCCTGATCACGACCCCGGTACGGGCGGGACGCCAGATCTATGCCAACAAGGGCGCCGACTTGATCGTCACGGCGACGGTCAATGCCGGCGCGGAGATCTTCGCCGACGGCAATATCCATATTTACGGCGCCCTGCGCGGCCGCGCGATCGCGGGTGCCGGGGGTTACGAAGGCGCGCGCATATTTGCTCAGGAATTCGATCCCGAGCTGGTCGCGATCGCCGGGCTCTATCGGGTGCGCGAGGACCTCGACCCCGGCCTCATCGGCAAGGGCATCCAGCTGCGGCTGGATGGCGAGGGACTTCGCTTCGACGCGTTGGGTCCGGCGCCATGACGGCGCGGCGGCAGAACGGGATTGTTAAGGTGTACGGCGGCGGCGCACGCCGTGTCGTGCAACAGTTGGTGCGGATGACATGGAGGTTCGGCACATGGCGAAAGTAATCGTGGTGACATCAGGCAAGGGAGGCGTCGGCAAGACTACGACCAGCGCGTCGCTTGCGACCGGTCTGGCCCAGAGTGGGGCCAAGACGGTGGTCATTGATTTCGATGTCGGCCTGCGCAACCTCGACCTGATCATGGGTTGCGAACGGCGCGTTGTTTTCGATTTCGTCAACGTCATCCAGGGCGAGGCAAAGCTTCACCAGGCTCTGATCCGCGACAAGCGGGTCGACAATTTGTCCTTGCTGCCGGCGTCCCAGACCCGCGACAAGGACGCATTGACCCGGGAAGGCGTCGGCGAGGTACTCGAGGCGTTGAGCGACGATTTCGAATATATCGTCTGTGACAGTCCGGCCGGAATCGAGAAGGGTGCGCTGCTCGCGCTCTACTTTGCCGACCACGCCATCATCGTCACCAACCCGGAAATCTCCAGCGTACGCGATTCCGACCGCATCCTCGGCATCCTCGCCAGCCGCTCGAAACGGGCCGAGGACGGCCGCACGCCGGTCGAAGAGAACCTCCTCCTGACCCGCTACGACGCCGCCCGCGTTGCCAGCGGCGAGATGCTGAAGATCGAGGACATAAAGGAAATCCTGGCGATTCCCTTGCTCGGTGTGATCCCGGAAAACGAGGATGTGCTGACCTCGTCGAACACCGGCACGCCGATCATCCTCAACGAAAATTCGAAGGCCGGCCAAGCCTATCGCGATGCGGTCTCCCGCTTCCTCGGCGAGCAAATTGAGCACCGCTTCCTCGAACCGGAGCGAAGGGGCCTGTTCCGGCGCTTGATCGGAGGTACGGCATGAACATCCTCGAATTTCTTCTGGCCGGCCGCCGCGCCCGGCCGACCGCGGCGTTAGCCAAGGACCGCCTGCAGATCGTATTGGCGCACGAGCGGGTCAGCCGCAACGGCGAGGATTTCCTGCCCCGCCTGCAGCGCGAGATCCTGACCGTGGTCGGCCGCTATGTCGAAATCGAACCGGAGAAAGCCATCGTGCGCATCGACCGGGCCGCCGATATCGCGACCCTCGAAATCGAAATCGAGCTGCCCGGGCCGGTCGAGGCGATGGTGTAGGGCCAACCGAGCGTCAGCCCATGACCTCCCAGAGGCGGCGCTCCGCATCGAGTTGCGCCTTCTCCTCGCCGTAGAAGTCGCGTCGCGAAACGACGCCGAGCACTTGCCCGCGCTCGACCACCGGAAGGTGGCGATAGCTGCCGTCCTCCATCATCTCGAGCGCCTTCAGGACCGGATCGTCGGGGCCGATCGTGTCGGGATGCTCGGTCATCACGGCGGCGAGCGCGGTGGCCGCCGGATCCAAGGCCGCCGCGACGACCCGATTGATGACGTCGCGCTCGGTCACGATGCCGACCAATTTGACCTCAACAATCACCAGAACGCTGCCGCAATTGCCCTGCTTCATCGCCATGGCGGCGTCGCGCACGGTCGCCTCCGGGGCCAGCGCGACGAGGTCCCGGCGGCGAAACGCGTCCCTGATCTTCCGGGTCATGACCTGTTCCTCCGCAATGGCGCCGCAGCCGCGTGCGAGGATCCGACGGGGTCGGCACGGGACCGTGCACAACACCCGTGGCCGCCGCCAACCGTAACGATTACGGCCGGTCTTGTCCCGTGACCAAACGAGGCGGCGCTAAAACGCGTCCGGCACGAAGGTCTGATCGCTCATCGGCGGGCGGACGTAGTCGCCGGCATCCTGCCGCGGCGGCAACTTTATCGGCTCCGGCGTCAGGTCCTCATAGCGGATGACGCCGAGCAGGTGCCTGATGCAGTTGAGCCGCGCCCGCTTCTTGACGTCGGCGTCGACCACATACCACGGCGCCTGCTTGATATCCGTATGGGCGAACATGTTGTCCTTGGCCTTCGAATATTCGAGCCAGCGCTTGCGCGATTCCAAATCCATCGGTGACAGCTTCCATCGCTTGACCGGGTTTTCGAGACGGGCCTGGAAACGGCGCTCCTGTTCCTGGTCGCTGACCGAGAACCAGTATTTGATCAGGATGATGCCCGACCGCACCAGCATGCGCTCGAATTCGGGGCAGGTGCGCAGGAACTCCTGGTAATCGTCGTCGGTGCAGAAACCCATGACCCGTTCGACCCCGGCCCGGTTGTACCAGGAGCGGTCGAACAGCACCATTTCGCCTGCCGCCGGCAGGTGTGGCACGTAACGCTGAAAGTACCATTGCGTCTTTTCGCGTTCGGTCGGGGTGCCGAGCGCGACGACGCGGCAAACCCGCGGGTTCAAGCTCTCGGTGATGCGCTTGATCACCCCACCCTTGCCGGCGGCGTCGCGGCCCTCGAAGATGGCGACGACTTTCAGCCCCTCGTGGACGATCCACTCCTGAAGCTTGATCAGCTCGACATGGAGGTTGGCCAGCTCTGCCTCGTATACGCTGTTCTTGATCTTGCGCGCCGAGGAATTGGTCGTCTCGACCGCGCGTGGGGCGGTGGCGGTGGCTGTCTCGCCGCCGCCGGCGGCCGTATCCTTCCGGGCCGCAACCGCTGTCTTCTTTTTCGTCAAGTCTCCCTCCCTGTTCAGCTTGTCAGACCCTATCTTGACCGGATTCGGTGGCCCACCGCAATATCGTTATTGGGATCGCGCCGCCTTCCGGCGCGCCGCCGCCGTGGCTAATAGCGGATCTTCCACTCGCCGGTTGCGATCCGACAGCGGTCGATGGCGACACCGCGATAGTCCGAATGGCCGGCGACCAGGACGCGGTGCTCGATCTTGCGGCACGGCAGGCCGCGCCACTCGTAGATTTCCGTGAGCACGGCCGTGCCCTGGTCGCCATTGGCCGGATTCTCCCACACTTCGGTCGTCCCGACCTCGGGCGCCGCGGCGGCGTAGAGCGCATCTTCGGCCGACAGGATCAGGTTGAGATCGTCGCTCGGCAGCGCATCGATCGGCGGCGAAATGGTAATTCTTTGCGCCATCGCCGTCGTCGCCGCGGCGGCGAACATGACCGCGGCGATGGCGACGATAATCGGTCTTCTGTTCATCGGGCTTCTCCAACCAACTTCGTCCGGCGCCGGGCCAGCACCAATGCGCTCACCGGGCATACAGCCGCCGTCGGCGTCTTGCCCACGCCGCCGATTGCCGCCGGAGCGGCGGGATCCCGCGTCGGCCGGCGAATGTGCCGGAGGCCGTGCAGGTTCCGCCTCATCGCGCATGATAGCAGAAAACACCGCAGCGGTCGTGCCTGGGCCACCGCTGCGCCGAAACCTTGCCGCGACGGCAATGCGTAGCGGGGCTTTTGCCCTAATGAAGCTCGGAGCGGAGCTGTTGGCGGAGAATGTCGATCGGGATCATTTACGCGTTCGCTTTGAGTCTACGAGAGAGCATCAATGCGTTGTCTCGGCAATGCGGCGGGTCTTCGCGGCCAAGGTTTCCACGCGTGGGGCCATGTCGTGAGAAAATTGTCGTATACGTCGGTCGCAAGACAATATTGTCGATGACGTAGTGTGTTACAGCCAATAGACTTGTATGTAGGGGTAGGATTGCGTCTCCACTTGGGAGGAGCCGGCATCGGCAAATTGAGCGCTGGTAACGGCTTTGTAAGGCGATCGATAGCCAAGAGAAAGTTCGGCGACTAAAGGCGATTATTGCTGGCGATCTCGCCGGCTATAGTCGGCTGATCGAACGCGACGAACTCGGCACGCTTAAGCGCTTGGCTTGGCTTAAGAATGAGGTCATTCAGGAACAGATCGACGCATTCGGCGGCTCTGTGCAGTGGTCCGGCGGGGATTCCATGCTCGGTCTCTTTGACAGCGTGGTGGATGCGGTCGAGTGCGCTTGCCGCATACAGTCGGCTTTGGCGACCGAAAATTCCGCGGTCGCGGACGGCAGTGCAGTTCGCATGAGAATTGGCATCAACTTTGGCGACATTATCCTCGATGGTGACGACGTTGCCGGCGAGAGCGTCAATCTCGCCGCGCGCTTGGAGGGGCTGTGTGAGCCGGGTGGGTTGGCCCTCTCGGGGTCGGCCTATCGCGAAGTCCACAACAAAGTGCTCTTGCCGTATGAAGAAATGGGTCAACGATGGCTAAAGAACATTGCCGAGCCCGTACGAGTTTATCGCGTACGACCAACGGACATAGATCGCCGGATCCGACCCAAGAGTAGAGGGCCAATGCGATTGTGGCGGGTCTGGCGCCGGCGCGTCCTTCGACCATGGGTACCCGTCACGGCCTCCGCGGTTGTCGTTGCGGCCGTCCTTGTCTTCGCCTTTGGCCAGCAGATCGTGCCTGGGTTACTTGGTTCGCCAAACGCACAAGCTGACGAGGCCATCGCGGTCTTACCGTTCGAGAATCTAAGCGGAGATGCCGACCAAGATCATATTGCCCGCGGCATCGCAACCGATCTCATTGTCGACCTATCCCAGATCGAGTCTGCATCGGTCGTCGCTCGAAGCTCATCCTTTCGCTATCAACAAAGACCCGTCGATCTCGAGGAAGTGACTCGCCTTCTCGGCGCAAGGTATGTCGTGGAGGGAACGGTTTTTCGGCGGGCCGACGATATTCGGGTGAACGTTTCCTTGAATGACGCGTCTACCGGACGGCAATTGTGGGCTGCGCGGTTTGACGGCAGCACGTCGCAGCTATTCGCGTTTCAGCACGAAATTACAAACAAGGTTCTCGAGGCGGTCGAAATCAAGCTCGGTGGTCGCACACGGCCGCGATCGACGTCGGTTTCCGATTTTGCGTTAAGAAATCTGTTCTTCAGAGCGCGTGAGGCCTATTTCATCGACCAACCGGACCAACTCGCTCTTGCAAAACGCCTGTTCGAAGAAACCCTTCGATTGGACCCGAATTTCACCGTTGCCTATGCCTATTTGGCCGCAATTTACTGGGCGGGTTTCGATCGCGACTGGTCCAATGCCCTTGGTTTGGGTACTCAACAGACGCTCAATTTAGCGCTGCAAAACCTCGAGCAATCGTTGAAAGCTCCGATTGCACTAACATATCAAGTGCAATCGCGCGTACTGGCTTGGGAGGGTGATTTCGAGAAGTCTCTCGAGGCAGCCAAAGAGGCTGAAAGCTTAGATCCTAATGATCCGGTCGGTCGACTTACCATGGCGATTGCTCTGATCTATGCCGGGAATCCGAAAGAGGCGCTCAATTATCTGGACGAGGCAAGCAAGGTCGATCCGTTGAACCGCGCAGACTATCTCTTCTGGATAGGATTGGCAGACTATATTCTCGAGAACTATGAAAACGCGAGACGGGCGTTACGCATGTCGCTCGAGCTAAATCGAGAAGATGATTGGACACACCTTCTGCTAGCGGCGACGCTCGGTCAACTTGGAGAGGTTGGCCAGGCCCAGCACGAAGCTGAAATCGTTCAGGACATGAGACGACAGTCCGGCGAGGCCGCTTACACCTTGCGCGATGTGCAATACTGGTCCTTCAGCAATGAATCGGATAATGTCCGCCTTTGTGAAGGGTTGGCGAAAGCCGGATTATCTGGGACATGCAACTAAGACGTCGAAGGGAATGGCACAGTGCGCTCGGGCGCGGTGTGCTCTTTTCAGTCGTTATGCTGATGATCGGCTCTCCTAGTTGGGCCGGCGAAGTCCTCGAGCGGATTAAGAACAGCAACACACTCGTCGTCGCAGTCAATGAGGACTATGCGCCACAATCGTTCCAGGATGTGGACGGAGAGTGGCAGGGATTTGATGTCGATGTTGCCCGCGAAATCGCCGACCGATTAGGGGTCGGTGCCGAATTCAAAGCGCCTCCGTGGGAGTTGGTAGTGTCGGGAATGTGGCGCGGTCGATGGGAAATCGCGGTGAATTCAATGATGCCGACGGTTGATCGTATGCAATGGCTCGATTTTCCAACCGCCTACTATTTTTCCCCGGTAAGAGTAGCGGTCCGTGTGGATGAAACTCGTTACGAGGATGTCGCGGACTTGAACGCGGGCGCAGCGCCAAAAAAAGAAGGCAAATCGATCGTCGGCGTGTGCCGCGATTGTAGTTACGAATATTTCATTACCAACAGTCTGTCGATTCCAAAAAAGTTCTCGGTCAAAGGCGATGTTGCACTGAATGTTGAGGCGAGAACGTTCCCCAACGAGTGGGCAGCCGGCGAGGCACTCGGTCGATCGGACAGCAGCGAAATCGACGCCGTGATCGCTGCCGAACCGACGCTGCAGGCGATGATCGAAGATGCAATTCCACTGCGTTTGCTGACAGGCGTGGTCTTCTATGAGCCGCTCGCCGTCGCGACCGAGAAGGGAGACCCCGAGCTTACCGAAGAGCTCAAAAGGATCGTCGACGAGATGCGCGCGGATCGAACACTTTCCCGCTTGTCGGAAAAATGGTTCGGCAAAGACTATAGCCGACCAATGGCACCCCAAACATAATGATCTTTGAACAAGACCTCGACATACCCGTCGCTCCCATCGACCACCGGATCTTCAACCACCTGGAGCAGCACCTCCGGCCGCTGCTCGGCAACGATGCGCATCCACTTCGTTTCGTCGTAGCAAGTTGCTCGAATAGCAATTTTCGCTGCGAGGTTGGGGCAGCGGCGTTAGGCCAACTTGGTATCGAGCGGAAACCTTGCTCGATTTTTGAATTCGTGCGGCGGCGGCGGCGCGGTGCGAATAGATTCGTGACCGTGTTCCTGGTGCCGACCGGAATCGGTGCCCGGATCGGTGGACATTCGGGCGATGCAACACCGACGGCTCAGCTTTTGGCAAGCGCGAGCGACATTTTGATCACTCATCCCAATGTATTGAATGCCGCCGATATCAATGAAATGACGGCGAACATGCTGTACGTCGAGGGCAGCGTCGTCACACGGCTCCTCATGGGTACCGTCGGTTTGGCCAGGGTTCGGGCGAACCGCGTACTCGCTGTCATCGGTCCCCACAAGGACCAGGTCTTCGTCGAGAGCGCGGTCAATGTCTGCAATGCAGCACGCGCATCCGCGGGCATCAATGTCGTTAGAGCGATATTGCTGCAGGAGTCGCTGGAGATGGTTCCCGACTACAGCGCTTCGGGACGCGCGGTGGGTTCGATCGCGGGCTTCGACCATCTTCACGCCGCGATCGAACCTCACCTCGGCACTTTCGACGCCATCGGCATCTCCACGAAGGTCGCCGTGTCGAGCGAACTCCACGATCGCTATTTTCATGAATTGGAGGTGATCAATCCCTATGGCGGCGTTGAGGCCATGCTGACCCATACGATCTCGAGCCTTTACGACCTACCCTCGGCCCATGCGCCGATGTATGAGGACTGGGATCGATGGAACGAGAGCGCAGGAATCATGGATCCGCGTGTCGCCGCGGAAGGGATCTCGGTGCCATTCTTCTTTTCGGTGCTCAAGGGCCTGAGTCGCAGTCCGCGCATCGTATCCCTCGATGCAAGTGAATCGGCGCGGACCGACGCCCTGACCGCCGCCGATATCGACTGCCTGGTCTTGCCGGAAGGCTGCCTGGGCCTCCCCGTGATGGCGGCGGTCGCCCAGGACATACCCATTATCTTTGTCCGGGACGAAACGAATCTGGCCAAGAATGATCCTGACCTACTGACAGCATCAGGCGCGACCGTCCACCTTGCCGACACTTACCTGGAAGCGGCGGGAATGATCTGCGCCATGCGCGGCGGCGTGACCTTGGACGCACGGCCGGTTCCTCTTGCATAAGATTTGCACAACAAATCGGTCTTTTTGTTGTCCGAGGTAAGCCGCTGACCGTGGAGTACGAAGCGCGCGTTGGGCGAACTACGGCCGTAAGACTCTAATGACCTTTCTCATCGACGCGTTCGTTCGCTGGAAGTCCTTGATGTACGAGCCAAGGGTTTCTTTGGCAATGCTGCCCGGGGTATCATCGGGCGCATCTTTCAATCCCAATCGAGTGATTTTGGCGAGCCCAAGCAGTCCCATCAGGACGTCTCTTTCGATCCTCGCCTCGTTTAGTACCGCTGGAGCATAGCCGCCCTCTAGACTGACGAGCCACGTTTCAGCCTGGATTTTTAACTCTTCGAGCCGGTCCTCCCAAGTTTCGAACCATTCCGCAACCGACGGAAACGCTGCTTGTTGCTTCCTTTGTGTGGCGCTAGCCTTGCAGTCCTGAAGAAAAAGGATCTCGTTGCGTAATGCATCGATTAGTTCATCGATATCCCTGAACGGAGATTTCGCGACGAATTCCCAATCGGTTTCCGTATTTTCTCCGTTGGCCATTTTGTGTGCCCCCATTTGCGATTTCGCGGATAGGCGAAATCATAGCATAAAATTGCATATTTACGAATTTCAATCAGAGAATATTCGCTTGGTCCGCATGCAATCCCAAGGCAGCCGACTGATATCTTGAAGCTGTCTTGGCGCCAAGAATTGGCTCTCGTGGCCATCGGCCCGTTGCGATGCAATATCAAGACAAGGATCTAAGGCCGACTGCGAATTTCGCCTATGGAACGTCGCCCGGAGGGCGCCCTAGTGAAGCTCGGAGCGGAGCTGTTGGCGGAGGATGTCGATCGGGATCAGGTCGCCCTTGATGTCGAGGTGCCAGAAGGTCCAGCCGTTGCATGCCGGCGCGCCCTGGACCTCGGCACCGACGCGGTGGATCGAGCCGTGGGCGCGGTCGGAGATCAGCGAGCCGTCGGCGCGGACCCGCGCCATCCAGCGTCGCCGCTGGTCGCATAGCACGGTGCCGGGTTCGATCAAGCCGCGCTCGACCAGCCAGCCGAACGGGATGCGCGGCTGCTGCCGCTTGGGCGGCGTTTCGAGCAGTTCGCCTTCGGCCATCGGCGTGACCCCGGCGAGCCGCGTGGTGGCGTGGCGGGCATATTCGGGATCGCGCTCGAAGCCGAGATAGTGACGGCCCAGTTTGCGCGCCACCGCGCCGGTGGTGCCGGTGCCGAAGAACGGATCGACGACCAGGTCGCCGGGGCGGGTCGAGGCCAGGATCACCCGGTGCAGCAGCGCCTCGGGCTTTTGCGTCGGATGGATCTTGGTGCCTTCGTCGTCACGCAGCCGTTCGCTGCCGCCGCAGATCGGCAGCATCCAATCGCTGCGCATTTGCAGATCGTCGTTGAGCGCCTTCATGGCGTCGTAGTTGAAGGTGTAGCGGCTGTCGCGGCTGCGCGCCGCCCAGATCAGCGTCTCATGGGCGTTGGTGAAGCGCTTGCCGCGGAAATTGGGCATCGGGTTGTTCTTGCGCCACACGACGTCGTTGAGGATCCAGAAGCCGAGGTCCTGGAGCATGGCGCCGACGCGATAGATGTTGTGGTAGGAGCCGATCACCCACAGCGTGCCGTCGGGCTTGAGCACCCGCCGCGCCGCGGTCAGCCAGGCCCGGGAGAAGCTGTCATAGGTCGCCAGGGTGGCGAACTTGTCCCAATCCTCCTCGACACCGTCGACCCGGGTATTGTTGGGCCGATGCAGGTCGCCGCTGAGCTGGAGGTTATAGGGCGGGTCGGCGAACATCATGTCGGCGCCGCCTTCGGGCAGCGCCTTCATGCCGGCGATGCAGTCGCCGACATGGATCCGATCGACCTTGATGGGCTTGTCCCCCGCCATAGCCGCGGAGCATGAGTCATCGGATTCCGCAGGTCAATAAGTTTTTTTAGTCAATCGCTTATGAGAGAAAGCTGACTTATCGGTGAAAAACTCCGCCGGTGATGCGGGGTAACGCCGTGTTTGTCGATGGCGGCGCGGTGCTGGGCCGTCCCGTAGCCGGCATTGCGCTCCCAGCCGTAGCCGGGATAGACGGCGGCCAGCCGGGCCATCAGGCGGTCGCGGGTGACCTTGGCGACGACCGAGGCGGCGGCGATCGATAGGCAGGCGGCGTCGCCGCGGACGACGGTCCTGACCGCGCACGGCACGGCGGGTGCACGATTGCCGTCGACCAGCGCCAGATCGGGCCGCACTTCGAGCGCGGCGAGGGCGCGCGCCATCGCCAGCAGGCTCGCCTGCAGGATGTTGAGGCGGTCGATTTCGGCCACGCTGGCGGCGCCGAGACCGATCCGCGCCGCCGCCCGCAGCCGCCCGTCGAGGATCCGCCGGCGACGGCCGGAGAGCGCCTTCGAATCGTCGAGCCCGGCGAGTTCGCCGAGGCGCTCCGGATCGAGCACGACGGCGGCGGCCACCACCGGCCCGGCGAGCGGGCCGCGGCCGACCTCGTCGATGCCGGCGACGATGCCGCCATGGGCCGCTTCGAGATGATAGTCAGGCATCGCCGGGCGGTGCCGCCGGCGCCGCCGGGGGCGTCGCTTGGCCGGCGGCCTTGGCGCGCCGCTTGGCCCGCCGCCGCTTGGCATGGAGATAGCGCGCGGCACGCGCCCGCCGCCGCAGCCGCGCCCCGGCCTTGGTCATGCTGCGGGTTTCGCGCCCGGCGAGCAGCAGGATGAGAAAGCGGATCGAAGTGATGCTCCGCATCGCCACCCTTTGCAGACGCCGCGAGCCTTCGAGCCAGATCGGCGAGATGGCCAGCGACAGCACGGTGACCGAGACCACCAGCTTGTGGATGGCGTCGTCGATGACCCCGGCGCTGAGCCCGGTCTGGGCGAGCAGGAACGAGAACTCGCCGATCTGGGCCAGTGCCATGCTGGCCAGAAAAGCGCGCGGCCAGGATTGCCGGAACAGGCGCAGGATGCCGATGTTGAGCGCGGTCTTGAACACCGACACGAAAAACCACAGGAACAGCACGAACCAGATGTTGGCCCAGATATAGGACGGGTCCATGAGCAGGCCGATGGAGACGAAGAAGATCATCAGCAGCACGCTCTGGATCGGCTCGACCGTGTCCATCATCGCCCGCCGCTCGGTGGTGTTGCCGATGAACAGCCCGGCGAGGAAGGCACCGTAGGCGGGCGACAGGCCGAACGCGCCGGAGAGCGCGGCGCCGCCGAAGCAATAGGCGAGCCCGGCGATGGCGGTCAGCTCCAAATTTCCGGCGGCGCTCTTGACGAACGGCAGGTTGACGCGCCGGCGGCGGCTCAAGAAGACGATCAGCCCGGCCAGCAGGGCGATCGAGAACACGATCTTGAGGACTGCCCAGGCATCCAAGGCGCCATCGCCGCCCATGCTCTGGACGATCAGCATCATCGGCACCACGGCGAGGTCCTGGGCGATCAGGATGCCGACCGTGACCCGCCCGACCCGGGTTCGTAGCTCGCCGATCGCCTCGAGGATCTTGATCGACACCGCGGTGCTGCTGATGGCGACGACGAAGCCGAGCAGGATGGCGGTGCCGAGCGCCAGCCCGAAGACGAAATGGAACAGCAACATGACGCCGAGGCTGAGCGCAATCTGCAGCAGTGCCGTGCCGACCGCGGTGATCCAGACCAGCTTGAAGGCGCGCAGACTGAGTTCCATGCCGATGACGAACAGCAGCAACAGGACGCCGAGCTCGGCAAGGATCGAGATTTGCTCGCGGTCGGTCACCAGCGCCACCCCCGACGGCCCGAGGACGACGCCGGCGAGGATGTAGCCGACGACGGCGGGCTGGCGGAACCGGGTCAGCAGCAGGCCGCAGAGCAGCGCCACCAGGGCGACCGCGGCGAGGCCGGTCAGTTCGTTGTGGGCGGCGGCGGCGAGCTGTTCCTGCACCGCTTCGCCGAGCTCGCTGCTGACCGCCTCGGAGAGGGTGCTGGTAACGGTTTCGGCCAAGCCGCTATCGGCCGCGCCGTGTGGTGTCTGGTCCGCCATGGCGCGATCTTATCACCGCGCCGTCGAATGTGATTCGCGATATCGCCGAGCGCCGTCGATTTCGGTGGAAAATTACCTTCGGGCGGAGACCTCTGCTTGCCCGCCGTACGCCGGGCACTGAGCGGAGGGCGTGCAGCATCTTCCCCTCACCCGGCTCCGGCTAGGCGCGGCTCAATGCCACGCCGAGCCTCCGCATCCCTCTCCCCCAATTGGCGAGGGATATTGCGAAGGCCGCGTCAGCACTCCCTCGCCCCCGTGAGGGGGAGAGGGGTGGGGTGAGGGGCCGCTACAGCAGGTCGAGTTGCCGCTTGTCGGCCGCCGGCGGCTTGAAATGGGTGGTGTCCAGATTGCGGTCGTTGCGGTCGAGGCCGAGGCGCCGGCAGGCGGCCGCGAAACGCCGCGCCACAAGGTCGGCGACCGGCCCGCTGCCGGTCATGCGCTGGCCCCAGCTGTCCTTGTAGAGCGCGCCGCCGCGGGTCTGGCGGATCAGGCTGAGCACGCGGTCGGCGCGGTCGGGGTAGTGTTCGCGCAGCCAATCGGTGAACAGGTCTTTGATCTCGAGCGGCAGCCGCAGCAGGATATAGCCCGCCGCACCGGCGCCGGCGTCGCGGGCGGCTTCGAGGATCGCCTCGAGCTCGATGTCGTTGAGCGCCGGGATCATCGGCGCCGCCATGACCCCGGTCGGGATGCCGGCGGCGGCCAACCCGCGCAGGGTGTCGAGGCGCCGCCCCGGGGCCGCCGCTCGCGGTTCCATCAGCCGCGCCAGCTTGCGGTCGAGGGTGGTGATCGAAACGAACACCTTGACCAGGTTGCGTTCCGCCATCGCTACCAGCAGGTCGCGGTCGCGCAGCACCAGGGCCGACTTGGTGACGATCGACAGTGGGTGGTTGTGGGCCGACAGCACGTCGAGGATGCCGCGGGTGATCTCGGCCCGTTTCTCGATCGGTTGATAGGGGTCGGTGTTGGTGCCCATGGCGATCGGGCGGCAGCGGTAACCGGGTTTGGCGAGCTCGCGCTCGAGCAGCGCCGGCGCTTCCGGCTTGACGAAGATCCGGCTTTCGAAATCGAGCCCCGGCGAGTAACCGAGCCAGGCATGGGTCGGGCGCGCGAAGCAATAGACACAGCCGTGTTCGCAACCGCGATAGGGGTTGATCGAGCGGTCGAAGGGGACGTCCGGCGACCGATTGCGGGCGATGATGGTGCGGCTCTTGTCGAGGATGATTTCAGTGCGCAGGGGCGGCGGATCGGCGTCGAGAGAGCCCCAGCCGTCGTCGGCCAAGACTCGCCGCTCGCGTTCGTAGCGCCCGCTATCGTTGCTGGTCGCGCCGCGTCCTTTGCGGGCCAGCGATCTTCCTCCGTCGGCCATGGTGTCACGGTAAACCAGTGGTTCGAACAAAACAAGAACATTGACGCCGAAACGAAGCTCTCCGGGGGTCTTGTTGCAGATCTGCAACAGTTCGATCGTAAAATGATGCGCCTGGGATGTATTCGTTGAAATTGGTGTGGAAATTTCGGCGCCGTCGTGGAAAAGTGGAAAAAATGCCGCGTCGCCAATGCGCGGAAAGGAGACGCCCACCCGAATTTCCTGCGTTGTGGACGGGTGTGCGAGAGAAGCGAATGATGTCGTGCCCCACGGCCAAGGGCGCGACCTATGCACAAGGGGAGTTGCCACATGGCACGCATTGACGACGCCGAGCTAACCACCCTCTCATCGATCCCGAGCAAGATTTCGAGCGCCCGCCCGGCGGCCTCGCTGAAGACCACGTTGCTGGTCGGCGCGGCGACGGTTGCGGTGGCGGCGCGGCGACGGTGGCGGTGGCGGCGCAGCTGCCGGTGGACGAGGCGGCTGCGCAGGACAAGTGGGGACCGTGGATT
>JAAEOK010000063.1 GCA_024244705.1 Alphaproteobacteria bacterium | reverse complement strand
TTCATCACGCTCAACACAGGGCATTTCACAACATTACTGTGTTCTGCAAAAGCATCCTCATCCTTAACCAACAGAGCTTTCAACCCCACATCCAGTGCAATTAGCTCAATTCGGGCAACAGGATAGCTCGGATCAAGTGGCACATATGCTCCACCCGCAATGAGGACACCTGCGTGAGAGTGGAGTATGTCTTTCTGTTAGTGGCCCGATACTCCGATATGCAAGTATGAGAAGGTCCTATGTACCGTAGATGGACGCAATCGCTTCAGCCGAGTCATTGGTCATAAGCAGGCCAACCGACGAGTCCCCTTCAACCCCCAATAATCGCAATTGCCTTGCCACCTTATCTGCCATGCTTTGTAGCTCTGCATATGAGATAATCCGCTTCAGCCCTCCGTACTCAACCAGGGCTATTGCATTTGGATTTGTCTCGGCTTGATCCAAGAAAAACTTGTGAACCAGCCACCCAGGCTTAGGGGAAGGAGCAGACGTTTTGTTCCACTCCACTAACTGCTTCTGTTGCTCAGCCTGGGTGAGCATGGGAAGGTCCCACACTACCTTGTATGGGTTTTCCACTGCCATCTCCAGCAGGTTCTTGAAACAATTAAAAATC
>JAAEOK010000062.1 GCA_024244705.1 Alphaproteobacteria bacterium | reverse complement strand
GTGCTTTTATCAAACTCCATTGCAGTGCAGCTGAATGTAGTTTCCGTGGGACCGTACATCGTCACAAAGTGCTTGACCCTGTCCCTCCACATTTCCAACTGGTGTTGCATCACACGCTCTCCACCAAGAGCAATATTCACCACCGAGGGGAGTTCACAGTTGACAACAAGATCAAAGATTGATGGAGTCATCATGAGGTGTGTGATCTGCAAACCATACGAAGCGTCAAACAAACAATTATATACCCTGCAACATGCATGTGATATTCCTTGAATGACATGCCAGTGAGCGCACCTTTACAGTGTTGATGAGTAGCTCCAGTTCATCCAATAATGCGCACTTTGGGGCAAGTACCAGAGTCGCACCCATGGAGAAGGTGGGGAACTGAATACCATAGCTCATATCAAAGGTCATGGGACTCGAGAGCAAGAACCGGCTCCCTGGACCCAGGTCCTTGTACACGCAAAACGCCCCATGTTGAATGAAAGAAGACATATTTGTATGTTCCAAAACCACGCCCTAGGCTTCCCTGTTGTGCCCGAGGTGTAAATGATGTAGCAAGAGGTATTGGGAGCTGGGGGACACCAGTCCACAGTACTGGGTTCTAGAAGAAGAGCATCGTTGAGAATGTTTAT
>JAAEOK010000061.1 GCA_024244705.1 Alphaproteobacteria bacterium | reverse complement strand
AGTCCGGCCGCACCAAAATCGTCTCGAAGTGAAACCGGAGAACCCATGGCAAACCTCCATCCGTTTGCCATCTTGAATCAGAAAAACACCGTTCCGGAAAGCCCCTATATGAGTCCCACTCACAGAGACTTGGTATAACCCATGCCGGCCAATGGGTTGGCAAAGGCGACCAGGCCGGCGGCGCGAGTGATCGGCCGGTCGAGCAGCCGGTCGGCTTCCCGGGTCGTCGTTTCCCGGATAAAAATAATCTTGCGAACGTCCATGATCGTTTCCGTTCCTTTTGTTGGGAGGCCGTCGGCCGCTGCGTGCACTGCGTGGTTGACGTCGATTATTGCAACACCGAACGAATTCGGAGCCCGCTAAGACTGGATATCGCAAATGATGCAAATGGCAAATCGAAACAGGATCAACCGGCGTCCGCAACCTAATCCGCGTCGCCGTCGCCTTCTCTCAGTTCGCGGTAGAGTGCGCGCATCTCGGCCAATCCCGGTAGATCGTCGTAGGTGCGGAAATCCTTCTCGCCGCGCGGCATGTCTTTCGTCAGAGCCCCGGCCACGATCCCCATCACAACGAGGAAATTCTCTTCGGTCGGATCCCGCATGAAACGCTTGAGGAGTTCCTCTCGGCCGCCGGGATACCAGCGTAGACGGGCCCTCCCGCTCTGCCATTTGCGCTCGATGGTGAAATAGCGCTCGTAGAGCAGCGTCGGTGTCCATTTGGTGCCGTGGCGGCCGAGCGGGCCCGGCGACGGCGGCACGGCATTCGTCGGCCCGCGCGCGAAGAAATAGCCGCAATCGTATTCGCTCGATTCGTCGTAACCCGGGTCGTCGGCGGGCGCGGTCCTCACGTAGCCGAAGCCGTCGGCCGCGATTCGGCGCAGCAGATCGATCTCGGATCCCTCGATGTCCGCAACCGGATAGTTACGGATGATGGCATGGCGATAAACTTTAAGACCGTGAATCTGCCGATCGACGTCCGCATCGTGGAGCGGCGCCGTGAACATCGCGGCTTCCGGACCCGCAGCGCTGATGTAGTCGAATAACGTCCGGATGGCATGGGGTTCGAGGATCATGTCCTCGTCGACCTGGACGAAAAGCGGCGTTTCGCAGCGATCGATCATGCATTGAAAGGCCGCCGACAACGGCGCCACGCGATCGATGATCGTGAGACGGAACCGGCAATCCTGCGTCCTGAGATGGTCGAGGCAATCGGCGAAGGCCGGCGCGCCGACCGTGGTCACGAAGACCGTCAGCTCGTCCGCAAGGCCGACACCGGCGTCGTCGGCACAACCTTCGAGTTGCAGATCGTAGATATCCCGGCCCGGCATGGGCGCATCCTAGCCGTCGCGATTGATCGCGAAAACAGTCAATTCGGGGGCCGTTGTGACATGTCCGTGGCGACCGTCGGACCTACCGTGCCGCCTCGAGCGCCTCGACCCGTGCTTTGAGCGCTTCGTATTGCGGGGTTCCAGGTTCCAACCGGTCGAGAAGCCGGCGCCACAACTCGCGTGCACGCTCGAGGTCGTCGGCCTGCTCGGCGACCACGCCAATGAACCACAGCGCCAAAGCATTGTCGCCGTCGAGGGCGAGCGATCGTTCCATGATGTCGGCGACGGCCGGCGAGATTTGGTCGGGCGCCCCTTCGGCGTCATAGGTCAAGCGGCCGAGTTGGGCCAGGATGTTGGCGTCCTCGGGCGCCAGCTGCGCCGCCCGCGCCATGGCGTCGCGCGCGTCGGCCGGACGGTCCAGCACCTCATAGGAGCGCGACAGGCGCAGCCAGCCATCGCGGTCGTCCGGATTGTCCTCGAGCCGCGTCGCGAGCTGACCGACCATCGACTCGATCATCGCTTGACGGTCTTCGTCCGACATGGCGGCCGCTGCCTGCACGTCTTCGGCCGACGGTCCCGGCGTCTGCGATCGTCCGAGTTCTGCGGTGTCGATGCCGGCCTGGTCGGCGAGCGCCGTAATTTGGGCCGACAGCGTCGGCAGCCATGGCGCGCCGGGCGGCGAATCCCGTTCCAAGGCAATCCACACGGCGGCAGCGCGGCGCAGATCACCATCCTGGTACAGCGCAAGTCCGGCGTAGTAGCGGGCCCGGGGTTCGGCGGGGTCGCGGTCGAGCGCCCGCTCGAAGGCCTGCCGCGCGGCCGGCGTGACGACGCCGCCCGCGGCCAGGGTCAAGGCCTCGCCATGGGCCGACAATAACGCCGCATCTTTGTCGTCGAGGGCGAGGGCGGTTTCAAAGGCCTGGACGGCATCCGCGGCGCGGCCGGCGGCGACGAAGGTTTCCCCCAGCTCCGCCCAGATGGCGCCATCATTGGGCGTTGCTTCGACTCGGCGCAGCAGCGCGTCGATTCGCGCCTGAAGGTCGATGTCGCGATCGTCGACCGGTTGCAGGTCCAATGCGGCCAATTGTTGCGGCGCATCCGGCGTGCCGAGGGAATAATAGGTGAGCAGGGCGCCGATCGGCACTGCCAGGGCGACGACCAGCGCAATGGCTTGGATGCCGCCGTGTCGGCTCTTCTCCGGTTTGGCGCTGTCATCGGCGGCGGCGAGCAGACGGTGTCCGACCTCGGCCCGCGCTGCCTCCGCTTCGGCCTCGCTGATCACGCCGAGATCGCGATCGCGATCGATCTCCTTGAGCTGGTCGCGATAGATCTCGACCTCATGGTCGAGGCGATCGGTATCGATAGAGCCGCGACGGACCAGAGGCGGCAGCACGAAGGCCAAAGCCAGCGCGGTCATCCCGGCGAGAATCAGCCACAGAGTCACGGCCCGGCCCGTCCACCCTTTTCGTCGTCGTCGAGCAGCGCCGCGAGACGCTGCCGTTCCGCCTCCGATAGCGATGCCGTAGCGGCCGCACCCAGGCGGCGTTTCCGTGCCATGGCCGCGATCAACACGATGCCGCACAGCAGCAGCGCCAGAGGACCGAACCACAGCAAATAGGTCGTCGGCTTGACCGGCGGCCGCAACAGCACGAAGTCCCCGTAGCGGTCGGTGACGAAGCCAATGACATCGCCATCGCTGTCACCGGCCTGAAGGCGCTCGCGGACGATAATCCTCAAATCTCGCGCCAACGGGGCATCCGAATCGTCGATCGATTGGTTCTGGCACACCAGGCAGCGTAAATTTTTCGATATATCACGCGCCCGCGTCTCGAGAACCGGATCGTCGAGGATTTCACCCGGCTGCACGGCCCATGCGGTGGCGACAATACCGAGCGCGGCGAGAAATGGGAGGACGCGGATCAAGATCGCAATCCCTCGATGATGGGTAGGATAACGTTGTTGAGATCGTAGGGCGTCATCGGCCCTACGTGCTTGTAACGGACGCGGCCTTGATCATCGAGGATGAAAGTCTCGGGGATGCCGTAAACGCCCCACTCGATCGCGGCACGGCCGTTTTCATCGAAGCCGATCCGCTTGTAGGGGTTGCCCAGGTCGTCGAGCCAGACGCGGATCTTTTCGCGGTCATCCTTGTAATTGATGCCGTGGACATCGATCCCTTCCTCGGCCAGCCGCATCAGCAACGGATGCTCGGCACGGCAGGGGACGCACCAGGAGGCGAAGACGTTGACCACGCTGACGGTCCCCGAAAGGTCGGCCGTGGCCAGACCGGGCCGCGAGTCGTCGAGCGGCGGCAACTCGAACCGAGGCGCCGGTTGATCGATGAGAACCGAGGGGATCCTCGACGAATCGTGCCCCGACACCAGCAGATAGCCAAGGATTGCGGCGAAGAAGACGAAGACCGCGAGCGGTACGAGGTAACGGAGCGGCATAGAGCTCTAGGCCTGCGCCGGCCGTCGTAGCGCGGCGGCGCGGAGGGGCGCGCCGACGCGATGGCGGCGGTCGCTCAACGAGACGGCGGCACCGAAAAACATGATGAAGGCACCGAGCCAGATCCACGGTACCAGCGGATTGTAATAGATGCGGACCGCCCAGCCGTCGGTCGTTGCGGCATCGCGGTCGCCAAGCACCGCATATAGGTCGGCGAGCCAGGTGGTATGAATCGCCGCCTCGGTGGTCTGCATACCCTGGACCGAATAGACGCGTTTCTCCGGAAACAGCGTGGCGACCGGCCGTCCGCCGCGGCTGACGCTGAACGTGCCTCGTTCGGCGCGATAATTCGGCCCGGCCATTGTGGCGACGCCGTCAAAGGAGAATTGATAGCCGGCAACGTCGACCGCCTCGCCCGGCCGCATGATCTGGATGCGTTCGACCTGCCATGCCGACGACGCGGTAATGCCGGCGATCATCATGGCGACACCGAGATGGGCGAAGGTCATGCCATAGGCCGACCGCGGCAGGTTCCAGGCGCGACGCAGGCTGGTCCCGAGCGGCATTCGGAACAGCCCGACCCGGCCGCTCCATTCGATCACCGTCGATGCCGCCAGCCAGGTCGCCGCGGCGACGCCGACCAAGGCCATGACCGGACCGCCCTCGATCGCGTAGGTGGCGGCGACCGCGACCGCGACCAGGACCGCCGCCAGCCATAGCCGCGACAGGGCCGCCGCCAGGTCGCCGCGCTTCCACGCCAGCAGGGGGCCGACGCCCATGGCCGCGACCAGTGGCAGCATCAGCGGGACGAACGTGCGATTGAAGAACGGCGCGCCGACCGAGATCTTGCCGGCCGCCAGCGCATCGAGCACGAGCGGATAGAGGGTGCCGATGAAGACCGTCGCCAGCGCGGTGGTCAGAAACAGGTTGTTGATCACCATCGCGCCCTCTCGGGATATCGGCGCGAACAAGCCGCCGCCCCGGAGCGCCGGCGCGCGAATCGCGAACAGCAGCAGCGAGCCGCCGATGACGATCCCGAGCAACAGCAGGATGAACAGGCCGCGCTCGGGGTCGTTGGCGAAGGTATGGACAGAGGTCAAGACGCCCGATCGGACGAGGAAGGTGCCGATCAGGCTGAGCGAAAAGGCAACGATGGCGAGCAGGATGGTCCACGTCTTGAGCGCCTCCCGCTTCTCGACCACGATCGCCGAATGAAGCAACGCGGTGCCGGCCAGCCACGGCATGAACGACGCGTTCTCGACCGGATCCCAGAACCACCATCCGCCCCAACCGAGTTCGTAATAGGCCCACCAGCTGCCGAGCGCGATGCCGACCGTAAGAAACCCCCAGGCGGCCAAGGTCCAGGGCCGCACCCATCGGGCCCAGGCGGCGTCGACCCGTCCCTCGAGCAACGCCGCGATGGCGAAGGCGAAGGCCATCGAGAAGCCGACATAGCCGAGATAGAGAAACGGCGGATGGATGGCGAGGCCGATATCCTGCAGCAGCGGGTTGAGGTCGCGGCCGTCGCCCGGCGGCGGGATCGCGCGATCGAACGGATTCGAGGTCAGCAGGATGAAAAGCAGAAACCCGATCCCGATCCACGCCTGAACGGCGAGCACACGGGCGCGCAGCGACGGCGGCAGGTTACCGCCGAAGAGCGCCGCCGCCGCGCCGAACAGGGCGAGGATCAGCACCCACAGCAGCATCGATCCCTCGTGGTTGCCCCAGACGCCGGTGATTTTGAACAGCAGCGGCTTGGAGGTGTGCGAGTTGTTGACCACGTTGGCGACCGAGAAGTCGGAGCCGACATAGGCCCAGGTCAGCGCCGCGAAGGCGACGGCGATAAAGACCAGCTGGCCTTCCGCCGCCGGCCGCGCCACCGCCATCAACGCACCGTTGCCCCGATGCGCGCCGATCAGCGGCAGGGTGCCCTGGACCACCGCCATGAACAGCGCAAGCACCAGCGCGTAGTGGCCGATCTCGGGGATCATGGGCTGTCGCCGCCCTTCCAGTGGCCGGCTTTCTTCAGCGCGTCGGCGACCTCGGGCGGCATATAGGTCTCATCGTGTTTGGCCAGGACCTCGGTGGCCACAAAGACGCCGTTGCCGTCGAGTTTCCCTTCGGCGACGACGCCCTGACCTTCGCGAAACAGGTCGGGCAGGATCCCGGTGTAGGAAACGGGCACCGTTTCGGCGCCGTCGGTGAGGGCGAAGACGATGGTCGGGCTGCCGTTGGCGCGTTCGACGCTGCCGTCGACGACCAGTCCGCCGAGCCGGAACCGCCGCTCGGCGGGAACCTCCTTCGCGATCACCTCGGACGGCGAGCGGAAGAAGACGATGTTCTCCTCGAGGGCGGCCAGGATCAGCGCCACCGCCAGCGCCAACAGCACGAGACCGCTGCCGTAGATCGCCATGCGTTTGTGTTTAGGTTTCACGGCCGCCCTCTTCCCGCTGCAGGCGTTCCAGCAGCGCCTCGCGTTTGCGCAGGTCGCGCAGGCTGACCAGAAATAGGCCGACGAGGACGATCGCGGTGATGGCGAAGGCCGGCCATACGTAGGCGGCATAGCCGCCCATGGCGAAAAATTCGCTCATTGCTGCCTTTCCCGCATCGTCTCCGCCATCCCGCCTCTAAATAAGCGGTGGACACGGCGAGATAAAGGCCCGTGCCGACACTTGGCGCCACCGCCGGGCGGCGCCTCGGCTGACGATGTTCGGCCGATCATCGGCTAGCGCCCGGCCCGGTTGGCCATCATCACCCGAATCCGCCGGTCGAGCAGCTCGCGGCGGACGCGCAGAATCAGCACGCTGATGAAGTAGGCGGTGAAGGCCAATGCCATCAGGATCAGCGGTATCAGCATCGAGCCGTGAATGGTCGGCCCTTCGAGGCGCAGCACGCTCGACGGCTGGTGGAGGGTATTCCACCAATCGACCGAGAACTTGATGATCGGCAGATTGACCACGCCGACCAGGGCGAGCACCGCCGCGGACCTGGCGCCGCGCAGCGGATCGTCGAAGGCATGGGTCAGGGCGATGTGCCCGAGATAGAGGAAAAACAGGATCAGCACCGAGGTCAGCCGCGCGTCCCACACCCAGTACGTTCCCCACATCGGCTTGCCCCATAGCGAGCCGGTAACGAGAGCGAGAAAGGTGAAGCAGGCGCCGATCGGCGCCGCCGCCTTGGCCACAATATCGGCCAGCGGGTGTTTCCAGATCAGCGCCGCCGCGCTCGCCGCCGCCATCACCGCATAGACGAACAGCGCCATCCAGGCGGCGGGCACGTGGATATACATCAGGCGGACCGATTCGCCCTGCTGGTAGTCGGGCGGTGCGACGAAGAACGCGAGATAGAGGCCGGCGATCATAAGAACGCAGGTCGATCCCGCGCTCCACGGCAGCACGGCGCGCGACAGGCGGAGGAACCGGTTCGGGTTGGCGAAGCGGTGCATGGATCGGGACCGTGGTGTGGTGTCAGCCATGATATCTAGACCCCGTTTCCCATTGTTCCACCCGTGCCACCATGTTCTAGGTCAAGGCTTGGCGTATTGCCGCGGCGCCGGCCCAGGGACCGATCGCCAGGGCGAACAGAAACAACCCGGCGAGAATGAGCAGGTTTGCCTGCACCGGCAGCCCCGCGATCGCCGCGTCGATGGTGCCGGCGCCGAAAATAAGCACCGGGATATAGAGCGGCAGCACCAGGAGCGCGACCAGGATTCCGCCCTGACGGGCGCCCAATGCGAGCGCCGCGCCGATGGCGCCGATTAGTGTCAGGACCGGCGTGCCGAGCGCCATCGTGAGCACCAACGGTCCGTAGGCCGCGGCCTCGAGCCCCAGCATCAGCGCCATCACCGGGCTCAACGCGACGAGCGGAAACCCGGCGATGAGCCAATGGGCCAACGCCTTGGCGACCACCACCATTTCCAGCGGCAAGGGTCCGAGAACGATCTGCTCCAGGCTGCCGTCCTCGTAGTCGGCGCGGAACAGCTGGTCGAGTGCCAGCATCGAGGCGAGCAGCGCGGTCACCCACACGATGCCCGGACCCATGCGGGCCAGCAAATTTGTCTCGGGCCCGATGCCGAGCGGGAACAGCGCGACACACAAGACGAAAAATACCAGCACCATGGCGCTGTCGCCGCCGTGCCGCAGCTTGAGTCGTAAGTCGCGCCGGACCAGCACAGCGAACGATTTCATGGCGCGCCCGCGACGGCCGCGAAGTCGAGGCGATCGGCACCTGGCACCGACAGCTCCTGATGGGTGGCGACGACCGCGCATCCGCCGGACGCGCAATGGCCGGCGAGAAGCGTCTCGAGCGTAATCAGCGACTCATGATCGAGGCCGACGGCGGGCTCGTCGAGCAGCCACAAGGAGGCGGGCACGGTGATGAGGCGGGCGAGAGCAAGACGGCGGCGCTGACCGGCGGACAGGAACCGGCACGGCGTCTCCCACAGATGGTCGAGCGCCAATCGCTGGGCCGTCTCGGGAGCGCTATCGGGCACGCCGCCCCGCCAGCGGCACCAGAATTCGAGGTCATCGCCGACCGTCAGCGCCGGCTTCACCGCGTTCTCATGACCGAGATAGCGCAGCCGTGCGCGATGGCCGTCGGGGTCGTCGTCGACCGGCGCTCCGTCCCAGGTCAGGGTGCCGACCGCCGGCCGTGCCAAGCCGGCCATCAATCGCATCAGGCTCGTCTTGCCGCTGCCGTTCGGCCCGGTAAGGAACAACACCGATCCCGCGTCGACGGCAAAAGTGAGACCCTCGAAGACGAGGCGCTCGCCGCGAATACAGGTCAGGCCGTGGCCGGAAAAAGTGGTCATGTGCGAAGATCTGCCGCGCGAGCCGGTGTCGGGGCAACCTATCCCACGCGCCGCACAAAAAAAAGCGGTCCGCGGGCAAGTGTCGCGGACCGTGAGAGATTTCAGCCCATGTCGGCTGCGTTGGAGGCTAATAGACGATGCCCAAAGAAGGAAAACTGTCTATGGCTTCCATTAGGCCGTCCGATTGAGGCGCCGGGGCGCCCCAATTGTGGCGGAAATAAGGAATCTGCCCGCCTTAGCGCTCTATTCGTCGAACTTGCGGACGTCGTCGATGACCTTGCCGTCATTGGGCAGGCTGCCGGGCTCGCACAACGTCACCACGCCCTTCATCTTGGTTACCGCCTGCAGACTTTCGGTTATCGCCGGAACCAAGCCCTCGCCGCCGTCGGCGACCTCGCAGGACAGGGTCATCTTGTCGGTGACGTCGTCGCGGTCGACTTCGAGTCGGGCCTTGAGGATCTCCGGATGACGTCTGGCGATGTCGGCGATCATGCCGGGACGGACGAACATGCCCTTGACCTTGGTCGACTGGTCGGCACGCCCCATCCACCCCTTGATCCGCATGTTGGTCCGCCCGCATGGGCTGGGCCCCGTCAACGTCGCTGACATGTCGCCGGTGCCGAAGCGCAGCAACGGGTATTCGGGGCATAGCGCGGTGACGACAATCTCGCCGACCTCACCCTCGGCGACCGGATCGCCGGTGCCGGGGCGGACAATCTCCATGATGATTCCCTCGGCGACGATCATGCCGTCGAGAGCCTCGGATTCGAATGCCATATTGCCGAGATCCGCCGAGGCATAGATCTGACGGCAGCGGACGCCGAAGGCCTCGATATCCTTGCGCAGGCTCGGCGGCAGGGGTTCGGCGCCGACCAGCGATTTGGTCAGAGAGGATAGGTCCGCGCCCATCTCCTTGCCCTTTTCGAGAACAATCTTGAGGAACGATGGGGTTCCGGCATATCCGGCAGGCCGGATGTCTTGGATCGCCGCGACCTGTAGCTCGGTGTTGCCGACGCCGCCCGGCACCACGGCGCAGCCCAACGCGTGGGCTCCGGTTTCCATCATCGAGCCGGCCGGCGTGAGATGATAGGCGTAGCAATTGTGGACCACCTCGCCGGGCCGGAAATCGGCGGCGAATAGGGCCTGGGCGACGCGCCAATAGTCCGCCCGCTTGCCTTCGGGATCGAAGATCGGGCCCGGCGAGCAGAAGATGCGCGCCAGATCGCCCGGCTGTACCGCGGTAAAGCCGCCGAACGGCAGGTCGGATTTCTGTAAATCGACGAGCTCGCTCTTGCGGGTTACCGGAAGACCGGCGAGCTGATCGCGGTTGGTGACATCGCGCGGATCGATATCCTTCAGCAGCGCCGCCAGGGCGCTCGCGCGCTCGCGTCCGGCGGTGAAGATTTCACCGAATTCGGCAAATTGCTGCCGTTCGCGCGCGGCCGGATCGCGGATTTCGAGATCGTTGTAATAGTCCCCGTTCGCCATTTCTTGATCGTCCTATCGAATTGGCGCGGAGCGCGACACGATATCACCCGCCAGGCGGTCGGGCCGGGTCGATCGGGATCAGGCGAGCCAGCGCTTGCGCCGCTTGTAGTGTTTGACGTCGCGATAGCTCTTACGCCCCGACGTGCTGATGCCGAGATAGAACTCCTTGACGTCCTGATTCTCGCGCAGCGAACTGGCCTCTCCGTCGAGCACCACGCGGCCATTCTCGAGAATATAGCCGTAATTGGCGAATTGCAGGGCGATGTTCGTGTTCTGCTCGGCGAGCAAAAAGCTGACGCCTTCTTTCTCGTTGAGCGCCTTGACGCGCTCAAAGATCTCTTCGACCAACTGCGGCGCAAGCCCCATCGACGGTTCGTCGAGGAGGATCATCTTGGGCCGCGACATCAAGGCGCGGCCGATCGCCGTCATTTGCTGTTCGCCGCCGGAAATATATCCGGCCTGCGCTGTGCGCCGCTCCTTGAGCCGGGGGAAATAACCATAGACCAGCTCGAGGTCTCCTTCGATCGCGGCACGGCCGTCGGAACGGGTATAAGCGCCGGTGAGAAGGTTTTCCTCGATGGTCAGATGCTCGAAACAGTGGCGGCCCTCCATCACCTGAATGACGCCACGCTTGACGAGCTCGTTGGGGCTGAGCTTATCGACGCGCTCGCCCCGATATTCGATTGTTCCCTTGGTGACGTCGCCGCGCTCCGCCCGGAGCAGGTTGGACACCGCCTTGAGGGTTGTGGTCTTGCCGGCGCCGTTGGCCCCGAGGAGGGCAGCGATGCCCCCCTCGGGAACCTCGAGCGAGACGCCCTTCAACACCAATATGACGTGATCGTAGATCACCTCGATATTGTTGACGCTGAGCAGCGCCCCGTTTTCGCTCACGACGTTGCTCCTTGTTCAGAGCGACGGCTCGAACGGCCTAGTTCTCGGTCGCGCAATTACGCGGGGTGATGCCCTTCTCGGCCGCGTATTTCTTGGCCGAAGCTTCGACCATCGGACGAACCATTGCCTGGTCGGTCTCGATCCAATCGGTAATGGCGACCCACTTGCCGTCCTGCCACTGCTGGAACTTGACCGGTGCCTGGCCCTCATGATCGAAGCACGAGGTCTTGAACGGCGGCACCAGGCCCGTCGCGCCCAATTCGGCGATCCGTTCGGGGGTGAAGTCGAGATGCTCGAAGCCCCATTGAATCTGCTCGCCGGTCAGCGGCTTGTTGCCGAATTTTCCTTGAGCGACCCGGATGGCCTCGATATTGACGATGCCGTAGACGACGCCACGATTGTACATGATGGTTCCGACTTCGCTCTTGTCGACCGTACCCTTGCCGGCATCCTGGACGTATTTCAGGACGTCTTGAATGACCGGATAGTCGGTTCCCGGACCATGGAAGTTGGCGCTGATATAGCCCTCGGCGGCGGCGCCGGCCGGAACCGTGTCCTGCTCCGAGCCGCTCCACCAAACGCCGACGATCTTGTCGCGCGGAAAGCCGACACGGGCCGCTTCTTTGATCGAGGTCTGGTTCATGACGCCCCAGCCCCGGAGGATGACCCAATCGGGTTTGTATTGGCGCGCGATCTGCAGCCACACGGCCTTCTGGTCGAGGCCCGGATGGGCGACCGGGAAGGTCTTGACCTCGAAGCCATATTTCTTGGCCTGCTCTGCGATGACGGGCTGCGTTTCCTTGCCATAAGCCGAGTCATGGATCACGTAGGCGATCTTCTTGCCCTTGAGGTTCTCCATGCCGCCTTCCCGCTGGCCGATAAACTTGATCTTCGCCGTGTTCTGGCTCCAATAGTTCGTGATCAACGGGAAGACATACTTCCACACGCTGCCGTCGGTGGCATCGGTGCGGCCATAGCCGATCGTGATGACCGGTATCTTGTCCTTGGTCGCGTCTTCGATGACGGCATAGGTCAGGCCGGTGCCCAGCGGGTTGAACATGCCGGCGCCGGTTTCGCCTTGATTCTTGAGGCGCTGATAACATTCGACCATGCGGTCGGGCTTGTAGCCGGTCTCGCATTCTTCATAAACGAGTTTGACCCCGTTCACACCACCGTCACGCGCATTGATCATGCGCATGTAGTCCATATAGCCACCCATCAACGGCTCGCCCGTATTGGCATACGGGCCAGTCCGGTAGAGGGTGACCGGGACGAATTGTTCGCCGGCCGCGAACACCTTCTCCGCCGTCAGAGGCGAAGCGAGTACCGCGGCGGCAACCGCCCCCAGTGCAAGTTGTTTGACGTTCATCATAATCCTCCCAGAACCTGGTCTGCGCGGCTAAAGGGCTGCGCTTCTCAAACGCGGGAAACCTAGCACGAAGCCGCAAGACGCGCCATGTTCCCATAAAAACGCAGCAATTCTCTTCCGGCGCTCCCGCATTTCGATCAATAGGGGAACGGCCAAAGTCGCAATTTCTCCTTGCCGATCTGCCACAACCGCGCAAGCCCGTGGGGCTCGACGATGAGGAAGAAAATGATCAGCAGGCCGAATATGATCAACTCGAAGTTGGTAACAATGTCGGCGGGTAGGCCGCTGCCGGTAAACAGTGACGCAGCATTGTTGAGCGCGATCGGCAACAGCACGATGAAGGCCGCGCCGAGGAACGAGCCGAGGATGCTGCCGAGGCCGCCGATGATGATCATGAACAGGATTTCAAACGAGCGATTGATGTCGAACGCTTGCGGTTCGACCGTGCCGAGATAGACAAAGGCCCACAACGCGCCGGCGACACCGCAATAGAACGAGCTGATGGCGAAAGCCTGCAGCTTCGTCCACAGCGGCCGGATGCCGATGATCTCGGCGGCGATGTCCATGTCGCGAATCGCCATCCACGCGCGCCCGGTCGTTGTCCTCACCATATTCTTCGCCAACAGCGCCAACACGGCGACGATCGCCAAGGTCAGGACGTAGCGGCTTTGGGCACTCTCGAATTCGTAGCCGAACGCGATCAGCGGCGGCGCGCTAATGACGCCCGATGAACTGTAGTTGGTGAACCAGGGGACCGCCGTAAACAGCCATTCGATGAAGAACTGGGCGGCCAGCGTCACGACGGCGAGATAGAACCCCTTGATACGCAGGCTGGGCAGGCCGAAGACGATGCCGACCGCAGCCGCGACCACCCCGGCGACGGCGAAGGCGACAATGAAATTCATCCACTCCAGGCGAATCACCAGGTTGTAGGCGGCGAAGGCGCCGACGGCCATGAACCCGGCCGTCCCCAGCGATAATTGCCCGGCGTAGCCGGTCAGGATGTTGAGGCCGATCGCCGCAAGCGAAAAGATCAGGAAGGGAATGAAGATCGAGCGCAGCATGTACTCGCTGGAGATCATCGGGATCACCAGGAAAGCGAACAGCAGGATGATGATCACGCCGATCCTGTCTTGGAAGATCGGAAAGATCGCCTGGTCGCTCCGATAGCTCGATTTGAACTGTCCTGCTTCGCGGTACAGCATGTCTTACAACCTCGCGATCCTAGATTCGCTCAATGATCTTCTCGCCGAACAGTCCCTGCGGCCGTACCAGCAGAAAGATCATCGCCAGCACGTAGGGAAACCAGTTCTCGATCGCGCCACCGATGAACGGGCTGTAGAACACCTCGGCGATCTTTTCACCGGCGCCGATGATCAGCCCGCCGACGATCGCGCCGCTGACCGAGGTAAAGCCGCCGATCAGCAGCACCGGCAATGCCTTGAATGCGACCAGGACGACGGAAAACTGAACCCCCAGCTTGGTCCCCCAGGCGAGGCCCGCGACCAGGGCGACAAGCCCCGCCACCGACCACACGATGACCCAGATCGTCTGCAGCGGGATGCCGACCGACAGGGCGGCCTGATGGTCGTCGGCGACGGCGCGCAGCGCGCGGCCGATGCGCGTCTTCTGGAAGAAAATCGCGAGGACGATGACCAAGGCGCCGGCGATGGCCGCGGTCGCCAAATCGAACTGGGTGAGGAACAGCCCGGTGGCGTTGGACAGGGCTTCCACCGGCAGGTCGGGTATGCCGATGTCGAGCGGATGGACCTCGCTGTCCCAGACCCCCTGCGCCAAGCCCTCGATGAAGAAATTGAGCCCGATGGTCGCCATGAAGATGATGATCGCCTCTTGGTTCACCAAGGGACGCAGCACCAAGCGCTCGATGGCGAAGGCCAAAACGATCATCACCGCGAGCGTGGCCGGAATCGCGAGCCACAGGCTCCACCCCATCTCCATCAGCCGGACGGCGGTGAGGGCGGCGAAGAACACCATCGCGCCCTGGGCGAAATTGAACACCCCCGAGGCCTTGAAAATGAGCACGAAGCCGAGCGCGACCAGTGAATAGAGCACACCCGACAGCAGCCCGTTGATGGTGACCTCGATATAGAACAGGAGACCGCTGGTCGTTTCGCCGAAGTCCTGGATCGACAGCATCGCCGGGACGACGGTGAGGCCGATCACGAGCAGCCCCAAGGTGATCGTCGTGATCAAAGTCTCGCCGGAGAACATTCGGTTGACGCGTTCCATGCCGGTTAGGTTCCTTTCGTTCGCCGCGGCGGCGCTAACGGTCAGTCATGACTGACGCCGAGATAGGCCTCGATGACTTCGGTGTTGCCGCTGACCTCGTCGGGGGTGCCGTCGGCCAGCTTGCGGCCATAGTTAAGCACCACCACGCGGTCGGAAATGTCCATGACCACGCCCATGTCATGTTCGATGAGGGCGATCGTGGTACCGAACTGCTCGTTGACGTCGATGATGAAACGGCTCATGTCCTCTTTCTCTTCGACGTTCATCCCGGCCATCGGTTCATCGAGCAGAAGAAGGTTGGGCTCGGCGGCCAGCGCACGGCCCAATTCGACTCGTTTCTGCAAACCGTAAGGCAGGCGCCCGACCGGTGTTTTCCGGATGTCCTGAATTTCGAGAAAATCGATCACCTGTTCGACGATTTCGCGGTGCTTCAATTCCTCCCTTAGCGCCGGGCCGATATAGAGGGCGTCGAGAAGGAAATTCGATTTCATCTTGAGGAGGCGGCCGGTCATGATGTTGTCGAGCGTGCTCATGCCGCGAAACAGGGCGACGTTCTGGAAGGTCCGGGCGATGCCCTGAACCGCCGTATCATGGGAGTTCATGTCATGCCGGCGCTGTCCGCGAAACGTGATCGCGCCCTCTTGCGGGTGGTAGAACCCGTTGATCACATTCAGCATCGATGTCTTGCCGGCGCCGTTGGGCCCGATGATGGCGCGAATTTCGTGTTCGCGAACGTCGAAGCTGACATCGGAAAGAGCGCGAACGCCACCAAACGACAGGCTGACGTTCTCGAGCGTCAGGATAGGGTCGCCGATATGACGTTCGTTGGCCATGGACGCGGCGGCTCTAGCTGGCCTTTTTCAAAGGCGTGGCCTCGACCATCGCGACGTCGCGGATCTGCAGATCGGCTCCGATCACGCCTTTGCGGCCATCCTCGAAGGTAACCTCGGTCTCGATCTCCTGGTGGGTCTTGTCCGAATAGAGCGCGTCGATCAGAACGCCGTATTTGTCGGCGATGAACGAACGGCGGACCTTCCGGGTCCGCGTCAATTCGCCGTCATCGGCATCGAGCGCCTTGTGCAGGATCAGGAACCGTCGGACCTGCGAGCCGAACAGCTGAGGGTCCGCGGCGAGGTCGCCATTGACCTGTTCGATATGGCCCGCGATCAGCGCATAGACCTCCGGCTTGGCGGCGAGTTCCTGATAGCTGCCGTAGGAGTAGCCGCTGCGCTCGGACCAGTTGCCGACGGCTTCGAGATCGATGTTGATGAAGGCGGCGACGTAATCGCGCCCATCGCCGAACGCCACAACTTCCGCCACGTTGGGGAAGAACTTGAGCTTGTTCTCGATGAACTTGGGCGCGAACATGGTGCCGTCGTTGAGCCGGCCGACATCCTTGGCGCGGTCGATGATCTTGAGGTGGCCATCGGTTCCGATGATGCCGGCGTCGCCGGTATGGACCCAACCATCGTCGGTCTTCGTGGTCCGCGTCGCTTCCTCGTTTTTGTAGTACGCTTGGAAGACACCGGGGCTGCGGAACATGACCTCGCCATTTTCGGCGATTTTCAATTCAACGTCCGGCGCCGGCGTGCCGACGGTGTCGGGTTTGATCTCGCCGTTCGGTTGTATGGTCACGAAGACCGACGCCTCGGTCGACCCGTAGAGCTGTTTGATGTTGATGCCGAGCGAGCGGAAAAAATCGAAAATGTCGGGTCCGATCGCCTCGCCCGCCGTATAGGCGATGCGGATGCGGCTGAAGCCGAGCGTGTTCTTGAGCGGGCCATAGACCAGGATGTTGCCGAGAGCGTAGGTCAACCGGTCGACGAGACCGACCGATTCGCCGTCGAGGATGCGCGTTCCCACGCGCCGTGCGATTCCCATGAAATAGTGGAATGTCTTGCGCTTGAGCCAACTCGCGTCTTCCATTCGGATCATCACGTTGGTGAGGATCCGCTCGTAGATGAGCGGCGGGGCGAAGTAGTAGGTCGGCCCAATTTCACGCAAATCATGGGTCACCGTCGCCGCGCTTTCCGGGCAACTGACGCAGAACCCGGCGCAATAGGCCTGGGCGAGCGAAAAGATGTTGTCACCGACCCATGCCATCGGCAGGTAGGCAAGGACCTCCTCGTCCTCGCGCAAACCCTCGCGGTCGACCGCGTTTTGAGCGGTGATGACAACATTGTCGAAGCTCAAAATAACGCCCTTGGGCTGTCCCGTCGTGCCGGAGGTGTAAAGGACGATCGCCGTATCCTTGCCATTGCTTTTCGCAACCTCGGCATCGAAGAAATCGGGATGGTCGCGGTGGTAGTCGCGGCCTTTTTCCTGGAGCGCCTCGATGCTGTGCAGGTTGGGTGCCGTGTAGTTCCGCATGCCGCGCGTGTCGGCATATACGATTTCCTCCAAGTGGGGCAGGTCGGCCTTGATCTCGATCAACTTGTCGACCTGTTCCTGATCTTCGACGACGGCGAACCGGACCTCGGCATGGTTGGTGACGAATTTCATCTCCTCGGCGACGGAGTCCTGATAGAGCGGCACCGGCACGGCACCGATCGCCTGCGCGGAAACCATGGTCCAATAAAGCTGGGGCCGATTGTCGCCGATGATCGCGAGCCGATCGCCGCGTTTCATGCCCATCGCGGCCAGCCCGCAAGCGATCGCGCGGACTTCGTCGAGGACGTCGGACCAGGTCCAGGTCTGCCAAATACCGTATTGCTTTTCACGGCTCGCGGGCCGATTGCCCCGAACCTTCGCATTACGAATCAACAATTTAGGGAAGGTGTCGAATTCTGTAGAGCGGCTCGCGTCGTGGATTTCGGACATGGCATTCCCTGTCAATCGCAATTTTTTCGAAACAGGGAAGAATACGCTGCCCGACCCGTCGACCGAACCAATCGCCTAACCGCCGCCAGGCGATCCACCGGCAATCACCGTCCCTGTTCCCGGCCCCGACGACCGCATTGTATACGACACGGAGTTCTTTCGGGGCTGCTTTAGCTAATCAAGTTCGTGATACAGGTCAAGCGCCTTGCCGGTCGTCCTGTGTCACATCGTGATGAGATTGCTGTGAGTCGCGGGCCGCCCGTCGACATCGGGCACGGTCTTCAAACGGCAAGCCTTCTTTGCGGTGCGGCGACCGCCTGTCTCGGTCCAGAGGGCGCCTTGGGCCCGGGTCCGGCCGTATCGTGTTTGATACACTAATTTCCGATGTTTATTTCGATTTGTATTGTTTTCAAAAAATAACGTCTCGACGGCCGTGCGTCCCTGTTGCCGGGAGCACCGGCTTCGTTCGCCAAGTCGTTGCCGCGCACGACGCAAGGATAGAGCGCAATCGTCCCGCGGAGGTGGGGCACTTGTGGTACAGGTGGTTTGATTCATAAGCATTCACATGTTTCACGAGTAGTGGGCCGCGGTACTGCGCGCGGTAACGGTTCATACGGCGCGGTAACGCACAATTCCCTCATCGTTGGTCGAGCACTCGATTAAACCGCGACGGGCGAGGTGCGACAGGTGGGCGATGCTTTCGCCCATGGCGAACACGATTTGGTGGCCGTCGAGCGGGCGGCGAAAAAGCACGGGCAGGATGTCGGCCGCCGAGCGCCAGTCCCGGCAACCGTCGACGACCTCGCCGAGGCGCGCGTCGTGGTGTTGGATCAGATCGTCGAGACGACCATGAAGACCGCGGAACGGAAGGCCGTGCGACGGCAACACAAGCGTGTCCGCCGGCAGATCGCGGAATCGACCCAACGAGTCGAGAAACTCGGCAAGCGGGTCGGCCTCCGGTTCCGATGCCCAAACGCTCACGTTGGAGGTGATGCGCGGCAGGATCTGGTCGCCCGAAATGAGTACGCCGAGTTCGGCGCAATAAAGGCAGGCATGTTCGGGGGCATGACCGGTGCCGACGATCACCCGCCAGCAGCGCCCGCCGATTTCGATCTCGTCATCGTCGGCGATGCGGCGATAGGAAAGGGGCGGCATGGCGACGCGCGTGGCATAGACATTGCCGCGTTGACCGAGCGGCGCGGCGAGTTCCGCAGCCAGCCCGTGGCGCAAAAAGAATGCGGCCATCGATTCGTTGAAGGCCGCATCGGCGTCGAGCCGCAGCATCGTTCCCATCGTCCACTCGCCGCGGGTCATGGTCAACGGCAGGTCGTATTCGTCGCACAGCCACCCGGCAAGGCCGAAGTGATCGGGATGGAAATGGGTGCACAGCAGACGCCGCGGTGGCATTGAGCGAAGCGGACCACCGACCAGTTTACCCCATAACTCCTTGGTCTCGTCGCGCTGGATGCCGGTGTCCACCAGCAACCAGCCGTCGCCGTCGGCCAAGGCCCAGAGATTGATGTGATCGAGCGCGAACGGCAGCGGCATGCGCAGCCATTGGACGCCGTCGGCGACTTCGATCACGGCGCCCGGTGCCGGCGCCTCGCTGAACGCATAGTCGGGGTGGTAGGCGGGAGCGGAGTCGGGGGAATTTGAATGCGCGATCTGGGTCATCGGTGGCTCGGCCTAACTGGCATGAAAGGGTTTGTCGGGGGGCGTCGCGGATTGGTCGCGGCCGCGCGGTCAGGCCGAAGCGCCGGTAAACTCGATGGCGCCGCCGGGCAGAAGATAAAGCACCAGCGCCGCCCCGCCCGAAACCGTCGGATGGTGCGCGGTGTCAGGGCCGTAGACGTACCAGCCGGCGCCGTGGCCGTCGAATAGCGCGGTCTCCGTGATCGGCATGATCATATCGATCTCGCCGTTGGGGTGCCGGTGGTGCGGCCCCTCGACGTCGGCCATTTGGACGACATCGACGCTGAACCCGGCGGTTTCCTCCGCCGGCTTCACGATCCGACCGAAACGGATGCCGCCATCCTCGTGCTTGCACATCCAGCCTTCGGTGATGGCGGCGTGGCAGGCGTCGGCGATGGCGCGAAACCTGTCGCCCTCGGCGGGAAAGCGCTGGTTGAGAAATTGCGCCAGGCCGTCGTCGATCGGCTTGCCGGCGATCGCGTCGGTGACTTCGGTTATGAGATCTCGAAAGCTCTCTTTGGACATCTTCTACCCCTTGTCGTCCCGGCTCCGGCTTCAGGCCGCCGCGTTCCTGGTCGTAATCAAATCGATCCACGAGCGCGACCATTCAAGGGCGGCCTCCTCGGGAATCGAACCGTCGCTGGCATCGTGTTCAAGCATGGCGCCGATGCGGCGGGCGCCAAGCGCGGACAACAGCGTGTCGAATAGTTGCCCGCCATGACAAAAGGTATCGGCGTAGGTACGGTCGCCGAGAGCGATCACGCCATAGTGCACAGCGGAGAGATCGCGCCGGTTTTCCGACAGATCATCGTACAGTGCCATGGCATTGTCGGGCACGTCTCCCTGGCCGTAGGTCGAGGTGCAGATCAGGTAGATCGCATCTTCGTCGAAGACCGTGCCGTCCAGCCCGTCCATCGGCACGACCTCGAACGCGTGACCGAGGCGGTCGAACTCATCGCCGACCTCTTCGGCGACAAGCTCCGCCGTCCCGGTCATCGTTCCGACAAGAATCCTGATCGTGGCCAAATTTTTTCTCCCGCGGAGACGATAGGGAGGAAAGCGCGCGTTGCATCCGGGCCGATTTCGTTAAATAATAGTGCAGCTAAATGGAGCCAGCAAGCAATATATTGCATATTCGCCGGTGATGATGGCCAAGTCCGAATCTAGTTCGACGCGCAAAGGGACGGCGCACCGCGACTCCGCGCCGGGGCGGTCGACCGCCTGGCGGAATACCGAGGCGGTGTCCGAGACCCCTGACTTCTTGCACCGGGTCGGCGAACGGGTGCGGGCGATGCGCGCCCGGCGCGGCATGACGCGAAAAATCCTGGCCCGCGACTGCGGTGTCTCGGAGCGCTATTTGGCACAACTCGAGGGCGGACACGGCAACATCTCGATCGACCGCTTGCGGCAGGTCGCCAAGGCGATGAACGTGCCGGTGGCCGATCTGGTTCGTGAAGGGCCCGAACAACCGATCGAGCTGACCCTGTTGCTGCAATTCCTCGAGCGGCTGTCGCCGCCGGAGATCGGCGAGGCGCACCGATTGCTGGTCCCGCATTTCGGCGGCGTCGCCCAACACCAGCGCCAAGCGCGCATCGCGCTCATCGGCATGCGCGGCGCCGGCAAGTCGACCTTGGGCCACAGCTTGGCAGCACACCTCGACGTCGCATTCGTCGAGATGGGCGGCGAAATCGAGCGCGAGTCGGGCATCAGTCTGAACGAGATTTTTTCGCTTTACGGCCAGGGCGCCTACCGGCGCTATGAACGGCGGGCGTTGGAGCGAATTCTGGAAACCTGCCCGCAGGCGGTGATCGCCACCGGCGGCAGCCTGGTTTCGGAACCGGGAACCTACGAGCTGCTGCTCAACAATTGCTATACGATTTGGATCAAGACATCGCCCGAAGAGCACATGGCGCGGGTCGTCGAGCAGGGTGATTTTCGACCGATGGGCGATAGCCCCGAGGCGATGGACGATCTGCGCGGCATCCTCGCCGGGCGCGAACCGCTTTATACCAATGCCGATGCCATCGTCGATACGGCCGGCCAATCCATCGAGCACAGCGTCGCGGCGCTGATCGCCAAGGTCTCGAAGGCGGGCGACGGAGCGACCTGAGCCGGTGCGGCGCGTGTTATGCAGAATAATGCTTGTACATTGCTACTTTATGCATTATATTTCCTATTAAGCCACGAGCAAATGGCGCGTGAGGACTGCCGATGATCGAGTTTCGTACCCAACCGGATCAATACCGGCACTGGCGCCTGTCGTTCGACGGGCCGACGGCGACGCTGGCCATGGACGTCAGCGAGGATGCCGGACTGGCGCCCGGTTATGAGCTCAAGCTTAATTCTTACGACCTGGGCGTCGATATCGAGCTCTATGACGCCATTCAGCGGTTGCGCTTCGAGCACCCCGAGGTCGGCGCGGTCGTGCTCACCTCGGCCAAGGACCGGGTGTTTTGCGCCGGCGCCAACATCAAGATGCTGGGCCTGTCGAGCCACTGGCACAAGGTCAACTTCTGCAAGTTCACCAACGAGACGCGGAACGCCATCGAGGACGCGACGGAAAACTCGCGGCAGAGTTATCTGTGTGCGGTCAACGGAACCGCGGCCGGCGGCGGCTACGAGCTCGCCCTGGCCACCGATTACATTCTGATGGCTGACGACAATTCGACCGCGGTGTCGCTGCCCGAGGTTCCGTTGCTGGCGGTCCTGCCCGGCACCGGCGGGCTGACCCGCGTCGTCGACAAGCGCAAGGTGCGCCGCGATCGGGCGGATTTCTTCTGCACCGTCGAGGAGGGCGTGAAGGGCAAGCGCGCGGTCGATTGGCGCCTCGTCGACGAGGTCGTGCCGCGCTCGCGGCTCGCCGAGCGCACGACCGAGCTGGCGAGGGAAATCGCGGCGCGGTCCGACCGGCCGGCGGACGGATCCGGCGTGGCCCTAACCCCGCTCGATTTGCGGATCGAAGACGATTCGATTCGCGGCACCTATCTTTCGGTCGACCTCGACCGCGACCTCGGCACGGCGACGATCACGGTCGGCGGGCCGGATGAGGCGCCGCCCGCGGACGCCGCCGCGGCGATGGCCCAGGGCGCCGCCTTCTGGCCGTTGGCGATGGCGCGCGAGCTCGACCACGTTATCCTCCATCTCCGTTTCAACGAGATCGAGGCCGGCACTTGGCTGTTCAAGACGGCCGGCGATGCCGATGCCGTCGCCGCCTATGACGCATTCCTCGCCGCCGAGGCTGAGCACTGGTTAATTCGCGAGGTCGTTCTCTATCTCAAGCGGACTTTGAAACGGATCGACGTCACCTCGCGCACGATCTTCGCATTGATCGAACCGGGCAGCTGCTTCACCGGGACCCTGTTCGAACTCGCCCTGGCCGCCGATCGCAGCTACATGCTCGACGGGCAGTTCGACGGCGACAACCGTCCAGCGGCGGCGATACGGCTGACCGGCATGAACTTCGGCCCCTATCCGATGGTCAACGGGCTGACGCGGCTTGCCTCGCGGTTCCTCGACGACGCGGAAAAGGTGGCCGCGCTCGAAGGCGAGATCGGTCGCGACATCGAGGCGGCGGACTCCGAGGAGCAAGGCCTGGTCACGTTCGCGCCCGACGATATCGATTGGGAGGACGAGGTCCGGCTGGCCATCGAGGAACGCGCGGCCTATTCGCCCGATGCCCTGACCGGGATGGAAGCGAGCCTCAGGTTCGGCGGACCCGAGACCATGGAATCGAAGATCTTCGGGCGGTTGACGGCGTGGCAGAATTGGATCTTCCAGCGTCCCAATGCGGCCGGCGAGACCGGTGCGCTCAAGCTTTACGGCAGCGGCCAACGCGGCGACTACGACAGGAAACGGGTTTAGGAGAGGGCGCCATCATGAGCATCGATTACACATCGCGAATTCCCAACAACGTCGATCTCGTCGAGAACCGGCGTCTCCAACGCGCTCTCGAATCGTGGCAGCCGCACTATCTCGACTGGTGGCGGACGATGGGCCCCGAAGGCTTCCAGGAGAAGGACGTCTATCTGCGCACCGCGACATCGGTCGATGCCAAGGGGTGGGCGACCTACGGCGCCGTCAAGATGCCCGAATACCGCTGGGGCATTTTTCTCGCCGACCCGGTCGCCGACCGCCGCATCGGGTTCGGCGATCACATGGGCGAGCCGGCGTGGCAGGAGGTTCCCGGCGAGCATCGCGCCACGCTGCGGCGCCTGATCGTCACCCAAGGTGATACCGAACCGGCCTCGGTCGAACAGCAACGTCTGCTCGGCCAGATCTGTCCCTCGCTCTACGATCTGCGCAACCTGTTCCAGATCAACGTCGAGGAAGGCCGCCATTTGTGGGCGATGGTCTATCTGCTGCACGCCTATTTCGGGCGCGACGGCCGGGAAGAGGCCGAGGAATTGCTCGAGCGCCACTCCGGCGACCCCGACAAGCCCCGCATACTCGGCACCTTCAACGAGCCGATCGACGATTGGCTATCGTTCTACATGTTCTGCTATTTCACCGACCGTGACGGCAAATTCCAGCTCAAATGCCTGGCCGAAAGCGGGTTCGATCCGCTCGCCCGGACGTGCCGCTTCATGCTTACCGAGGAAGCCCACCACATGTTCGTCGGCGACACCGGCATCCAGCGCATCGTCAAGCGGACGCTCGAGGTCATGAACGAGCTCGGCACCGACGACCCGGAGCGGATCCGCGGCCACGGCGCCATCGATCTGGCGACGGTCCAGAAGTACATCAATTTCTGGTTCTCATCAGCGGTCGATCTGTTCGGTGCCGATATCTCGTCGAACGCCGCCTCCTATTTCGCCAATGGGCTCAAGGGCCGCCCGGACGAGGATCGCTACGAGGACCACGATTGCCGCGACGCCACCTGCGGCATCGAGGAATTCGACGCCAAGGCCGGCAAGATCGTCACCGAGGAGGTGCCGATGCGCAACGCCATGAACGCCATCGTCCGCGAAGCCTATATCGCCGACTGCAATATCGGCGTCGGGCGCTGGAACCGGCTGCTCAGAAAGGCCGGCCGCGACGACGAGCTCAAGCTGCCGAGCCCGCGCTTCCGCCGCGACGTTGGCGTGTGGGCCGGGCTCCACTTCGACCCCGCCGGCAATCCGCTGTCGGCCGAGGAGTGGGAGCGGCGCAAATATGAGTGGCTTCCGTCGCCCGACGATCGCGCCTTCATCAAGACGCTGATGAAGCCGGTGACCGATCCGCACAAGATGGCGGGCTGGATCGCGCCGCCCGACCGCGGCATCAACAACCAGCCGGTCGACTACGAATACGTGCGGCTCTAGTTTGAATGCCGGGAGTGCTGCGGCGCTTCGTCGGGGCATTCGAGTTCCCGCCAGCGGGCTGGGTCGCAATAGAGGAAAACGCCGATACGGCCTGCCACCCATTGCACGGCCAGCTCGTAGCGTTCAGCCAGCGCGGGCTTGAGCACGCCGTCCGGGTCGTGGAAACCCGTTTCGTCGATGATCAGCCACAGGCGGCCGACGCCTTCGATGGCGTCCTCGAATTCGGGAACATTGTCTGGGCCAACGAATTCCGGCTGTATCTCATAAGTCTCGGGGTCCGAGATGAGGTCGCGTGAATAATAGTTCAGGCTGTATATCCATTGATTGGGATTGAAGGCCAACACATCGCCGGGCCGATAATGCTGGGCGATCGTTGCGGCCGCCAGATCCCATCGTGGCGAGTTGATTTCTTCGTAGAGCCTCGACAATAGCAAGGAATACCCGCCGATTACGATGACCAACGCCACCGGGCGGACCGGCCATGGCCGCAGCGCACCGATGCCGAGAGCAATCAGCACGATGAAGGGAACGGTGGTCCAGATCAGCGTGCGGTCGTAGAATATGGGGCGGACGAAACTGACGATAAGCTCGCCGACCGGCGCGACGAGAACGAACGCGCCGAGGAACATCAGCCACCTCCAGTGCCGCCGATAGGCCCAAATTCCCACGCCGGCGAGGGCCAGCACCACGACCATCAGGATCGACGGCTCCAGCCAGAGATGGAGCCGGGCAAATGCTGCCTGGATCGAATCGAGATCAGGTGGCGCAAGCCAAAAATGGCTGTAGACCCGGTCCGCTTGAGCGATCAGCCGTGGCCAATACACCGCCCAGCCGGCGAAGATCGCGCCATGGGCGATGATCCACTGGCGGCGAAAGCGGCGGTTTGACCACTCGGAAAAGAGCCATGGCACGCCGACCAATAACGCCGCCGCGAGCAGAAATACCGCTGTATTATGGCTGTAGAGCGCGATGAGAAGGCCGGACCCGTAACCCAGCCACGCCCAGCGCGTCCGATCATCGCCGGAGGGCCCGTTCATGGGTCCTGTCGCGGCCTGGTGGCGCAGAAGCCATGCCAAGCACATCATGACCAGCGTCGCGGCCCAGGTCAGCAGCGTATACATGCGGGCTTCTTGGGCGAACACGATATTGAACGGTGACATCGCGAACAGCAGGGCCGCGATCGCGGCGACTCGCGCGTCCCCGAGTACGCGGCCCAAGCCATAGACGAGCGGGACGGTCAGCACCCCCCAAATCGCCGAGAAGCTCCGTATGGCGACGGTCTCATCGCCGAGGGCGAGCCAATAATGCATCAGTGTGTAGTAGAGCGGCGGGTGGGTATCGACGCCCCAAATCCTAGTTGGCGGCTTGCTTGAGAAATTTATTGTGGCGATTTCGTCGTTGCGGATGGGCTCGTCGCCGATGCCATAAAAGCGGAGCAGCGCGGCCACCACGACCAGTCCGGCCAGCGCCACAAGCTCGCGAGTTTGGACCGAATCGTCCGGCCGATCGTCGGGTCGCAAAATCAACGACGTCCCCTTCGGATGGCACCCCATCACGGCTTCCGCCGTGCGCCGCGTCGGGGATGCTCGCACTTGCCGCCCATTGTGGCGCATCGCGGGCGGCGAATGGAGCGAAATGAACGGCCCTCGCGCGCTTCCGCCAATTCGGGGTCTGCGATAGGATATCTCGCTACATCCTATGCGCGTATCCCGCGCCAATCCGAACAGGGAGAAATTGGCATGCCTGCAGATGCGAAACCGATCCCCGACGGCATGACCGCGGTCACGCCGTACATCATCGTCAAAGGCGCGGCGGCGGCGATCGAATTCTACAGGAACGCCTTCGGCGCGGAAGAGGTCTACCGGCAGACAACCCCCGACGGCAGCCACATCGTGCGTGCCGAAATTCGTATCGACGGCGCGGCGGTGTTCATCGGCGACGAGTTCCCCGACATGGGATCGGCCGGCCCGACGACGTTGGGCGGCTCGCCGGTGACCCTCCACCACTACGTCGAGGACGCCGATGCCGCGTTCGAACGCGCCGTGGCCGCCGGCGCCACCGTGACGATGCCACTCGCCGACATGTTTTGGGGCGACCGCTTTGGCCGGCTGACGGATCCGTTCGGCCATCATTGGTCGATTGCCAGCCATCAGCGCGACGCCACGCCGGAGGAAATGGCCGAGGCGATGAAGCAGTTCTTCCCCGAATAGCGACGACGAGCACCTCGCCGATGCCGGTTCGGTGGTGGTGAACTGGACTCGCCGCCGCCGTCCCGTTAGATAAGGACGCAGGAACGGCCCGCCGGAATGTTTCGATTCCGCGCGGCGTTTCCAGTATCGCCATCGAAAGGATTTCGCCGTGCCCGTCACAGGCCAGGATACGATGAAGGTGCGTCGGTCGCTGACAATCGGCGACCGGAGCTACGATTATTTCAGCCTCGCGGCGGCGGCGGAAAATGGCCTCGGCGACATTTCACGGCTGCCGTTCTCGCTGAAGGTGCTCCTCGAAAATCTGCTGCGCTACGAAGACGGCCGCACCGTCACCGTCGCTCATATCGAGGCGATGGCGGCCTGGCTCGAGGCGCGGACCAGCAAGACCGAAATCGCCTATCGGCCGGCGCGGGTGCTGATGCAGGATTTCACCGGCGTACCGGCGGTCGTCGACCTGGCCGCGATGCGCGACGCCATGCAGGCGCTCGGCGGCGACCCGCGCCTCATCAACCCTTTGGTACCGGTCGATCTGGTGATCGACCATTCGGTGATGATCGACTTCTTCGGCGCCGCCAACGCGTTCGAGAAGAACGTCGAGATGGAGTACGAGCGCAACCGCGAGCGATACGCCTTCTTGCGCTGGGGCGCCAACGCCTTCGACAACTTTCGCGTCGTGCCGCCGGGAACCGGCATCTGTCACCAGGTCAACCTCGAATATCTGGCCCAGGTGGTGTGGACGGCGGAGGAGGCCGGTGCGACCGTCGCCTATCCCGATACCCTGGTCGGCACCGACAGCCATACCACGATGGTCAATGGGCTATCGGTCCTCGGTTGGGGCGTCGGCGGCATCGAGGCCGAGGCCGGCATGCTGGGGCAGCCGGTTTCGATGCTGATCCCCGAGGTCATCGGCTTCAGGCTGACCGGCGGGATGCGCGAGGGCGTCACCGCGACCGATCTCGTGCTGACGGTTGTCCAGATGCTGCGCAAAAAGGGCGTGGTCGGAAAGTTCGTCGAGTTCTTCGGCCCCGGCCTCGACGATTTGACCATCGCCGACCAGGCGACGATCGCGAACATGGCGCCGGAATATGGCGCGACCTGCGGGTTTTTCCCCATCGACCGGTCGACGATCGACTATCTGACCTTCACCGGACGCGACCCGGACCGGGTCGCCTTGGTCGAGGCCTACGCCAAGGCCCAGGGCATGTGGCGCGACAGCGATACCCCGGACCGGGTCTTTACCGACACGCTGGAACTCGACCTTGGTGCCGTCGAGCCGTCCTTGGCGGGGCCGAAACGGCCCCAGGACCGAATTGCGTTGAGCGCCATGGCCGATGCCTTCACCGACGGCTTCGCCGAATTGTCGGGCCGCGACGACCGCCGCGAATGCGCCGTCGCCGGCACCGACTACGCGGTCAAGGACGGCGACGTCGTCATCGCCGCCATCACCAGTTGCACCAACACCTCGAATCCGAGTGTCCTGGTCGCCGCCGGGCTGGTCGCGCGCAAGGCACGGGCCAAGGGCATCGCCGTCAAACCGTGGGTCAAAACCTCGTTCGCACCGGGGTCCCAGGTGGTGACCGACTATCTCGAGGCGGGCGACCTTCAGGCGGATCTCGATGCGCTCGGTTTCAACCTCGTGGGCTATGGCTGCACCACCTGTATCGGCAATTCGGGACCGCTGCCGACCGCCATCCACGGGGCCATCGAGGCGACCGATTTGACGGTCGCGGCGGTGCTCTCCGGCAACCGCAACTTCGAGGGCCGTATCCATCCGCTGACGCGCGCCAACTATCTCGCCTCGCCGCCGCTGGTCGTCGCCTACGCGCTCGCCGGCAACGTGGCGATCGATCTGCTCAACGATCCGCTCGGCCACGACCCGAATGGCGAACCGGTCTTTCTCAAGGACGTGTGGCCGACCAACGCCGAGGTGCAGGCGGTCGTCGAATCGGTGCTGACGCCGGAAATGTTTCGCCGCCGTTATGCCGATGTATTCGCGGGCGACGAGCTGTGGCGCGGTATCGAAACCTCGGTCGGCCTGACCTATGAATGGACAACGGCGAGCACCTACGTCCAGAACCCGCCCTATTTCGACGCCATGGCCCAGGCGCCGGGTGCGCTCGCCGATGTCGAAGGCGCGCGGATCCTGGCGTTGCTCGCCGATTCGGTGACCACCGACCATATCTCGCCGGCGGGTTCGATCGTGGCCGACAGTCCGGCCGGCCTATACCTTGTCGACCATGGCGTCGCCCCGCGCGAGTTCAACTCCTACGGCTCGCGACGCGGCAACCACCAGGTTATGATGCGCGGGACCTTCGGCAATATCCGCATTCGCAATCGCATGGTGCCCGGGGTCGAGGGCGGCTTCACCAAATATGTGCCCACCGGCGAGGATATGTCGATCTACGACGCGGCCATGCGCTACCGGGCCGACGGCACGCCGCTGGTCGTCGTCGCCGGCAAGGAATATGGCACCGGCTCGTCGCGCGACTGGGCCGCCAAGGGCACCAACCTGCTCGGCGTCAAGGCAGTAGTCACCGAAAGTTTCGAGCGCATCCATCGTTCGAACCTGGTCGGCATGGGCGTCTTGCCGCTCCTGTTCAAGGACGGCGACAGCGCCGAATCGCTGGGTCTCGACGGGACCGAGATCCTCGACATAACGGGTATTGCCGACGGCATCCGCCCGGGCATGGACGTCGCTTGCCGCATCAACCGTGCCGACGGGGCCAGCCAAACGATCCAATTGACCTGCAACATCCTGACCGAGGATGAGGTCGAGTACTTCACGAACGGCGGCATCCTGCAATATGTCCTGCGGCACATGGCGGCCGCCTGAAGTCATTCGACGGGCACGGCATGAAAGTCGAAGACGCGATCACCAGCCGGCGCTCCGTCCGCGCGTTCCTGGACAGACCGGTACCGCGCGCGACCGTCGAACACATTCTGCGGGCCGCCGCGCGAGCGCCGAGCGGCACCAACATGCAGCCATGGCGGGTGTGGGTTGTCACCGGCCCAGCGAAGGCGCGCTTGAGTGCGGCGATTCACCACGCCCGGGCCGTGGAGCCCGACAAGCACGACCAGGAATACCGCTACTATCCGCCCGACTGGCGCGAGCCCTATCTCGGCCGGCGCCGCAAGATCGGCTGGGACCTCTACGGGCTGTTGGGTATCGAACGCGGCGAGAAAGAGCGCATGCACGCGCAGCACGGGCGCAACTTCGATTTCTTCGATGCCCCGGTCGGCATGATCTTCACCATCGACCGCGACCTCGAGATCGGCAGCTGGCTCGATTTCGGCATGTTCCTGCAGAACATCATGCTGGCGGCGCGCGGGGAGGGGCTCCATACCTGCCCCCAGGCAGCGTTCGCGCCCTACCACGCGGTGATCCGCGAGACCCTCGGCGTGCCCGACGACCAGGTCGTCATTTGCGGCATGTCGCTGGGCTATGAGGACGAGGCCGCGCCCGAGAACCGGCTCCGCACCGTCCGCGTCGAGGTCGACGAATTCGCCCGCTTCATCGAGGATTAGACGGCTGGGGCTGGGCCGCACTGGCGACTATGACAAGGCCGATGCCCTGGCCGTACATTTCACGGCCGCGCCCGATACGCGGCGGCGTTTCATTTCGCGGTGACCTTGCGAACCCCGTCTCCCGGGACAGTGCGGCGGGGGCCTGTGTGGCGATTCCTATTTCCCTATTTCTTTGAATATCAAGGTGTTTGTCGCGGCCAAGAGTCCAATCGAGTCGGCAGGCCGTCTGGCTATGGACATCTTTGAGGGTTAACGTCTCTCACCGATAAGTGATTCGCATGTGACACGGCATCTGAACATGTTGTTTGCATGTATTATTTGAGACCAGCTTGGTTAGCGAAATTCGCTGCGGCGATAATGGCCGGGGCGTGGATTGCGACGGCCGCGATTCCGGCCTCCTCCGGTCCGGTAGTGGTCGAGCTCTATACCTCGCAGGGCTGCAGTACCTGTCCGCCGGCCGACGAATTGCTTGGCGAACTCAAGCAACGTGACGACGTGTTGCCGTTGTCAATCCATGTCAATTACTGGGACTATATCGGTTGGCCCGATCCGTTCGCGACCCAAGCCGGGACCGACCGCCAGCGCGCCTATGCCCGGCCCTTGCACCAGCGATTCATCTACACGCCGCAGATGGTGTTCCAGGGCCAAGCCCACGAGGCCGGCCATCGCCGACTAGCCGTCATTAACGCCATCGAGGCGGCGAAAAGTTCGTCCGATCTGAATCTCGACCTCACCTTTGCCAAGAATGCCGACGGACTTATGACGGTGTCGGTCCCGGCGAGCGCTTTCAGCGGCGACGCCGAGGTGACGATGGTCTTGTTCGACGACGCCCACACCACCGACATCAAGCGGGGCGAAAATGCCGACCGGTCGCTGACCTACCACAACGTGGTGCGATCGCTCGAGCCGATCGGGCGCTATGAGGGCGCGGCGGTCACCTTCACGTTGCCGATGGACAGCGGTGGAGACGGATGCGTCATTATCGTCCAGCAGGCCGACCTCGGCCCGGTGATCGGTGCCGGCCAGGTCAGATTGACCAATTAGGGCTGCCGCCGGACGCGGCCCGATTCTTCCGACGAGTGCATAGGATAAGGTGAGGGCGCCGATTTGGCGGCATCGATTAGCATGGGCCCGGCCTATAATAGATCATGGCACACGAGGAGTTTGCAGCGGCCCGCGAGGCGTTGCTCAAGCAGGTCGAGGATGAGGTCGCCGAGACCGCGGCCTGGACCGGTCGGCGAAAGCTCAGCACCGCGGTTCGCGACGCCCTGCTTTCGGTTCCCCGCGAAGCCTTCGTGCCGGCCGATTCGCGCCACCTCGCCTATGTCAATGCGCCGCTGGCGATCGGGCACGGGCAGACCATCTCGCAGCCCTACATCGTTGCCATAATGTCCGAATTGCTCGACCTCACCGGTTCGTCGACGGTCCTGGAGATCGGCACCGGTTGTGGTTATCAGGCCGCGATCTTGTCCGTCATAGCGGCGCGGGTCTACACGATCGAGTACATCGCCGCCTTGGCGGCGGACGCCGCCGACAGACTCCAGACACTCGGTTTTGGCAATATCGAGGTGCGGCATGGCGATGGTCGCAAGGGTTGGCCGGAGAAGGCGCCCTTCGACGGAATCATCGTCACCGCCGCCGGCGCAGAGATACCGGACGCGTTGATCGAGCAGCTGGCTCCCGGCGGAAAGTTGATCGTGCCGGTCGGCTCCAGCCGATGGACCCAGAAGCTGGTCCGCGTGACCAAGGATGAAACCGGGAATTGCCGCCGCGAAACCTTGCTGCCGGTCGCATTCGTGCCGCTGGTCGGCGCTGATTAGCGCTGCCGCCACTTGCAATCGGGTGGTAAACGCCCGACTCTAGAAGCATGTCAGCGCCGTCTTCGCGCCCTCGCATCACTGCCGTGTTGGGTCCGACCAACACCGGCAAGACCCACTTCGCGATCGAGCGCATGCTTGTCCACGGCAGCGGCATGGTCGGTTTTCCGCTGCGCTTGCTGGCGCGCGAGAATTATGACCGCGTGGTTGCGATCAAGGGCGCGCGCAAGGTCGCCTTGATCACCGGCGAAGAACGCATCGTTCCCAAGAACCCCGCCTACCTGCTGTGTACCGTCGAATCGATGCCGCTCGACCATGCGGTCGATTTTCTCGCCGTCGACGAAATCCAACTCGCCGCGGATCGCGAGCGCGGCCACATCTTCACCGACCGCCTGCTCAACGCGCGCGGTCTCGTCGAAACCATGTTTCTCGGCTCCGAGATCGCTCGCCGGCTGGTGCGTCGCCTCGTACCCGAAGCCGAATACCTCTCGCGTCCGCGTTTTTCCGACCTCCGCCACACCGGGCCGCGCCGCCTGACCCGACTGCCGCCGCGCAGCGCGGCGGTCGCCTTCTCGGCCGCGGGCGTCTACGAGTTGGCCGAGGTCATGCGCCGCCGGCATGGCGGCGTGGCGGTGGTCATGGGCGCGCTCAGCCCGCGCACGCGCAACGCCCAGGTCGGCATGTATCAGGCCGGTGAGGTCGATTATTTGGTCGCGACCGATGCGATCGGCATGGGCCTCAACATGAACATCAACCACGTTGCATTTGCCGCTCTATCGAAATTCGACGGCTTCGGGCAGCGGCCGCTCTCGGCTCATGAGCTGGGTCAGATTGCCGGCCGCGCCGGACGTTATCTCGCCAACGGCACCTTCGGCACCACGAACGGCGTCGGCGCGATCGACGAAGAGGCCGTTGCCGCGGTCGAGGGCCACGCGTTCGACCCCCTGAAGGGGCTCTATTGGCGCAACGCCGATCTTGATTTCTCTTCGCTTGCGACGCTTCGACGGGCGCTCGACGCGCCGCCCCCCGACACGGTTCTGCTGCGGGCGCCGGAAGCCGACGACCAGCGCCTGCTGGTGATGCTGGCGGGGCGTGACGAGGTCGCCGAACGCGCCACCGGTGCGAGCGCGGTCCGGTTGATGTGGGAGGTATGCCAGGTTCCCGATTTCCGCAAGATTCTCAGCGACAGCCACGCCCGCTTCCTCGAACGGGTTTTCCTCCACCTCACCGGTGACGGCCGGCTGCCGACGGATTGGGTGGCGCGGCAAATCGCGGCGATCGATCGCACCGATGGTGAGATCGAAACCTTGACCCAACGCATATCGTTCATCCGCACCTGGACTTATATCTCGCACCGGTCGGCCTGGCTCGACGATGGGCCCCATTGGCAGGAACGCACCCGCGCAATCGAAGACCGGCTATCCGATGCGCTGCATCAGCGGCTCACCCAGCGCTTTGTCGACCGTCGCGCGGCGGCGCTCGCCCGCGGTCTGGCCGGCGGGCGAAAGCCGTTGGCGGCGGTCACCCGTGACGATGACGTGCTCGTCGAGGGCCAATTCGTCGGTCGGCTCGCCGGATTTCAATTCGTCGCCGACGATTCGGCAACCGGCGAAGACGCCCGCGCCATTCGTGTTGCCGCGTTGCTGGCCTTACGCGGCGTGGTGCCGGCGCGGCTGCGCGCATGCTGCGAATCGGCGGACCGGGCATTCAAATTCGACGAGGTCGGGCGCATACATTGGTTGGATGCGCCTATCGCCGAACTGGTTCCGGGCCGCGATGTCCTTGCACCCCAAGTGCGAATCATGGCGACCGACCTGCTTGAGCCCGCCGACCGCGAACTGTTGCGCCGGCGCGTCGCGGTTTGGATCAACCAACGGGTCGAACAAGAGCTCGGCGCCCTGCTGCGACTGCACGCCGGAGCGGCGGCGATGGATGGGCCGTGTCGCGCCCTGGCGTTTCAGCTCGGCGAGGCTTTCGGCGCCGCGCCGCGCCGACGTCTCAAGACCACATTGGACGCGCTCGATAGCAAGGCGCGCAAAGCGCTGCGCGGACTGGGCGTCCGCTTCGGAGTCGAATCGGTCTACTTGTCCGGGCTCGGCCGCGGGCGCGCCCTGCGCCGTACCCTGTGGGCCGTCCACCACGGTGCCGATGCCGGGCGCATTCCCGCCGCTGTCCTTTCGCTCCCGCGCCGGCCTGACGTCGACGACGACGCCTATCGGGCCCAGGGTTTTACTTGTGCCGGCCCATGGGCGGTGCGTGTCGACGCATTGGAACGAATGGTCGCCGAGGCCCGGCGCCTGGCCGGTCAGGGGCCATGCCTGCCGACGCCGGCGCTGGCGGCGATGATCGGCATGGACGCCGGCCAGCTTCCCGATCTGCTGAACCGAATCGGTTTCATAACCGACGCCAAAGACGGCACCTTCGCCGATGCCGCTTCTTCCGCCACCAAGACGCGACAGCGACCCGCCCGGCGTGGAAAAAGCGCCCGCGCCGGCCGCGCCAAGACCAATCCCGATTCGCCGTTTGCCAAGCTCAAGGATCTCAAGATCGCGCCATGAACGTCGAGTCGCTTCGTCTCGACAAGTGGTTGTGGCAGGCCCGGTTCTGCAAAAGTCGGACGCTCGCGGCGCGTCTTTGCCAGGGCGCGAAAATGCGGCTCAATCGTGAAATCGTGACCAAGTCCCATGCCCAGGTCCGGCCAGGTGATGTGCTGACCTTTCCCCTGGGCGGCCATATTCGGGTTGTCCGTATCGTCGCCCTAGGCACCCGCAGGGGCCCCGCGACAGAGGCGCAAACGCTCTATGAGGACCTCGCTCCGCCGACACCCGAAAGCCGTGTTGCCGGTGCATACTCGTCGCGGCCGCGGCGGCCCGGAGGCACCGGCCGGCCGACAAAGGCCGACCGCCGCGCCGTCGATCGGCTGCGCGGACGGCAGGTCTGAACACATGGCGCTCTAAACCCTGCGCAAGACGACCGACTTGTTGTTGGCCGGCATGTCGACAATCTCGGCCAGGACGAACCGATGGCGCTGACCCAGGGCCGCGATGTCATTGAGGTCGCGCACGCCCCACGCCGGGTTCTGCCGCCGCAAGGAGCGGTCGAACGCCTCGTTGCTCGGCGCCGTGTGGACGCCGCCGACGCTGAACGGACCATAAAGAAAAAGCACCGACCCCGCCGACAGGATGCGGGCGGCACCGGCGAACAATCCCTCCGCGGCCGACCACGGCGCGATGTGAACCATGTTGCTACAGACCACGGCGTCGGCGCTGGAAAGGGGCCAGGTCTCGGCCGCGGCATCGATGACCAAGGGCCGGTGAAGGTTGTCGCCGGCGGCGTCGGCGCTCCAGGCGGAAATGCTCTCGATCGCCGCCGGGTCGGGGTCGCTCGGCTGCCACCGAAGGGTCGGCAGGTGCGCCGCGAAATGGACGGCGTGTTCGCCGGTGCCGCTGGCGATTTCCAAAACCAGACCCGAGTTGGGCAGCACTCGTTCGAGCACCGCCAGGATCGCGTCGCGGTTGCGGGCGGTGGCCGGTGCATGGCGTCCCCGGTGCGTCGAAGCGTCGGTCATGGGGAACGCTAACCCGTGCTACGGCCTCGGACAAGCGGGCGGGTTGCCCGATCGCCGCCGCTGTGCTAGGGCGGGTTTCATGTTCGATCGGCTCGCCGCGATTTTTTCCGACGACAAAGAAACGCCGCCACCCGGGGCGGATTCGCTCCGCTTGGCAGCGGCCATATTGCTGGTCGAGGCGGCGCGGATGGACGGCCATTTCGACGCCGATGAGCGGGCGACGATTCGCACCCTGCTGACCTGGCGTTTCGAGATTTCGAATGGCGATGCCGACGCGTTGATCGCGGCCGCCAATGCGGAAGCCGAGCAACTTGTCGAGCTTTCGACCTACGTGCGGACGATCAGGAACCGGTTTTCCCATGACGAGCGTGTCGAACTGATCGAGATGATGTGGACGGTGGTCTATTCGGACCGCAAACTCGACGACTACGAGGCCAACCTGATGCGCCGGGTTGCCGGCCTTCTCTACGTTTCCGACGCGGAGAGCGGCGCGGCCCGGAAACGAGTCCTCGAACGACTTGATTTAGCGGACAACACGGAATAGATCAGGGCGGAGTTTCGCCGCCGCCCCTCCCATGACGGCCAATCCGGAGATCGCGATGACCTACGTCGTTACCGAGAGCTGCATCAAGTGCAAGTACCAGGACTGTGTCGAGGTGTGCCCCGTCGATTGTTTCTACGAGGGTGAAAACATGTTGGTCATCCATCCGGATCAGTGCATCGATTGCGGCGTTTGCGAGCCCGAATGCCCGGTCGAGGCGATCGTTCCCGACACCGACCCCGACACCGAGAAATGGGTCGAGATGAACCGAGAGTACGCCGAGGCGTGGCCGAATATCGACCGCAAGGGCGATTCGCCGCCCGACGCGGACGAATGGGCGACGGTCGAGAACAAGTTTGAGAAGTATTTCGACGCCAAACCGGCGGCGCGCTGAGCGGCCATAGATTGGACGCATTTGGGTCCTAGATTCAGCTCGCAACGCTGATTCGAGGCGCTTTGCCCTGTATTTGGGGGCAAAATTGTGCTATTCTGCGAAGGTTCCAAGAATGCGACGGCCCGCAGAGGCCGTCGTTGTCGTGAATAGGCCGATTTGGAAGCCTAAAGTTCTATGGGAGGGCGTTCGGGCATCTGCACTGGCAGACAGCGGGGGCTGTGTGCGTGCCGCCAATAACTCGGATTTAGGGTGATAATGTGACTACGAAGATTAGGAAGCAAACGTTGCGAAGCGCGATGTTCAAGTCGGGCGATTACGTCGTGTACCCGACGCACGGCGTGGGACGGATCGAGGGGCTCGAGGCCCAGATGATCGCTGGAGAAGAGCTCGACTTGATCGTCATCGACTTCGAAAAGGAAAAGATGAAGCTGCGGGTCCCGGTAAGCAAGGCGCAGTCGGCTGGCCTGCGCAAGCTGAGCACTCGCAAGATCATGGATTCCGCGCTCGAGACCCTGCGCGGACGATCCCGCGTGCGGCGCACGATGTGGAGCCGCCGGGCGCAGGAATACGAAGCCAAGATCAATTCCGGCGATCCGGTTTCGATCGCCGAGGTGGTTCGCGATCTGCATCGCAATGCCGATCAGCCGGACCAATCCTACAGCGAACGGCAGATCTATCAGGCGGCGCTCGACCGGCTCGCTCGAGAACTCGCCGCTGTCGAAAAGATCGACCAGGACAAGGCAACCGAGAAGCTGGAAAAGCTTCTCGCCGCCTGATCCGTTCCACAGGTTCAAGGCCACTGCACCGGCGTCTTCCAGCGGCGCCGGTGTTGTTTTGGCAGAGGCGGACGGAATAAAGCATGGTGGAATCAACCAAGTTTGCCGAATTTCGCCGCGCCCGGAGGGTATGGGCGGTCGCCGCCATTCATGGCGAGGATGGGCGGCTGGCCGATCTTCACGAGCGCCTCAAAGAGGGTCTGGAAGCTGGCGACAGGCTGGTTTACCTCGGCAATTTCCTCGGCCGCGGCAATGGCGTCCGTGCGGTCGTCGACGAGCTGCTGTCGTTTCGCGGCCAATTCCTCGCCCGTCCCCGGGCCCACGTGTGCGATATCGCCTATCTCCGCGGCAGCCAGGAGGAGATGTGGCAGAAACTGTTGCAGCTGCAGATGGCGCCCAACCCGTGCGAGGTGCTGCCGTGGCTCCTGCACCACGGGGTCGGTGCGACGGTGAAGGCCTATGGTGGGGTCGTCGGCCATGGCGAGGTCGCGGCCCGGGACGGTGCGGTCTCGATCACCCGCTGGACCGCCGGCTTGCGCGAGGCGTTGAACGCCGCGCCCGGCCACGCGCCGTTGATTTCTTCATTGCGCCACGCCGCCTATACCGAGGACGGCAACCTGCTGTTCGTCAATTGCGGTCTCGACCGGTCGCGGCCGCTGTCGGCCCAAGGCGACAGTTTCTGGTGGGGCAGCGGCGGGTTTCAAGACATCGCCGAACCGTTCGAGGGCTATCGGCGGATCGTGCGCGGCTATGACCCGTCCCACGGCGGATTTCAGATCGGTCCGATCAGCGCCACCATCGATGGCGGCTGTGGCTTCGGCGGGCCTTTGACGGCCGCCTGTTTCGAATCCAGCGGCGAATTGGCCGACCGGATCGAAGTCTGAATGACACCCCTCAGGCCGGCGTGGCTCGCTTGCACAACCGGAACGATTGTGCAAGATTTGTGCGCGTGTACGGTACAAAAGGGGGACCCAGCATGAAACCGAACCAATCGGCGAAGCCGAAGCACGGCGTCTCGGACGCCGAGCGCCGTGCGTTTCTGCACAAGGCGGCCAAGGTCGGCGCCGTCACGCCGGTTGCGGTGACCATGATGCTGGCGGCGGGCAGCCGGCAGGCGCACGCCGGCCTCTTGAAATATGTCTGCGATAAGGTTGAGGTGAATTGCGTGCCCTGCTCGACCTGCACGCCATGTGATGTCATCTGCAAGGACTGGTAGCGGTAAGCCCGGATCGCCCGGACTTTGCAGTCACACGTTGCCGGAAGAGCGGGGTCGCATCGAGCCAACGAATAGGGGATAGGCCATGAAGACAAACCAACCGGCCAAAGCACGGCACGACGTCTCGGATGCCGAGCGCCGCGCGTTCCTGCACAAGGCGGCCAAGGTCGGCGTCGTCACGCCGGCGGCGGTGACGATGATGCTGGCGGCGGGCAGCCGACAGTCTAAGGCGGCCCTTTTGAAGTATGTCTGCGAAGACTTGGTGGTGAATTGCGAGCCGTGCTCGACCTGTACACCCTGCGACGCTATCTGCAAGGACTATTAGCGCTACTAACGGATTGCAACCGACGAACGAATAGGGGATCGGCCATGAAAACAAACCAACCGGCCAAGCCGCGGCATGACGTTTCGGGCGCCGAGCGCCGCGCGTTCCTGCACAAGGCGGCCAAGGTCGGCGTCGTCACGCCGGCGGCGGTGACGATGATGCTGGCGGCGGGCAGCCGGCAGTCGAACGCTCTCACTAAGTATATTTGCGAATACCCGAGTGAAGTCTGCGAACCTTGCACACCGTGCGACGCCTACGAGGTGTGCGAGGAATAATTGGTCTCCTCGGTTACGTCCGGCGCGAATTTTTCGACCTAAACCCGCCCGCTCGGGTTCCTTGTCGACGGTCCCGATCGCCGGTCCGTTACCGCGCGTCCACGTTTCGTGACGCCGGTCGGCCCGCCTAAGATCCCGGCTTTCGCGGCGGCACCCCGATGTCCCAGGCGCGGCCGAGGAGGCGGCACAAGCCGAGCCGTTCGTGGCGCCCCCGAATGCCTTCCTCGCCCAGGCGCTCGACGACGAAGCTGTCATCGAGGCCGGCCGCCGTCCGCTCGCTGATCAGGATGCTGACGGTGTCGGTGTCGGCCATATAGTTCCGCGCCAAATCGACCAGCCGGCTCGCCGTGTTCACCGTATCGCCGACCAGGGTGTAGTCGACGCGCGTCGGACCGCCGACATTGCCGACGATCGCGGGTCCGGTATGAATTCCGATTCTGATCCGCACCGGCAATTTGTTCTCCGCCCGGCGGCGGCTGTTGTCCCGTTCAATCGCCGCCACCATCGCGAGTGCCGAGGCGCAGGCGAGTTTGGCCTGATCGGGCTGGATTTCCGGTGCCCCCCAAAATGCCATGACCGAATCGCCGATATACTTGTCGACGGTCCCGTTGTCGTCTTCCACCGCTCCCGTCAGCAACGTGAAATGCTGGTTCAGCAATCCGGCGGTCTGGCCCGGGGTCAGCCCTTCTGCCTGGGTGGTGAACCCGACGATGTCGGTAAACAACACGGTGACCTCGCGCTCTTCCGATTCCAGGCTGGCGACATCGCCTTGCCGGATGAGGCGGCGTACCAGCGACCGCGGGACATAGATCGAGAACGCGCGCAGCCCCGACAGCATCGAGTTGAAGGCGAGTGCCGCCTCGCGCGTTTCGCTGAAACCGCCGCCCTTGATTGCCGGCACGTCGTCGAAATCGAAGTGCCCGACATCCTGAGCCGCCAACGCCAGGCGGTGCACCGGCTTCGCCATGCTGCGGCCGAGGAAGTAGGACAGGATCAAGGCGATGATCAGAACGACGACACCGGCGATCCCGGCATAGAGCAGGCGCTCGAGCCCGGCGAGGAGATCCTCGACCGCGACCGTGGCTCCGATGCGCCACGGAACCTCCCCGTACTCGTCGATGTCGCGGTACAGTACCGCGTATTCGGAACTGCCAAAATCGATGAGGTACCCTTTGGTGTCGCCCTCGAGTCCCGGCAGTTCCGGCGGCGGGTCGCCGATCCAAGTGCGATTGAGAATCGGGTCGCCGACCTCGGGCAGGTCGGGCAGCGGGTTTTCCTCGGACAACTCGATTGCGCCGCCGATCAGGGCGGGGTGAGCGAGCACCTTGTCGTTGCCATAAAGGATGAACACGTTCGCCGTGCGCTTATCGTCGAAGCCTTCCAAATAGGCGGAGAAATCGGAGACGCTGATCGCCGAGAACAGAACTCCCATGAAGACACCGTTTGACTTGACCGGTGCGCGCAGATTGATCAGCGATTGTTCAAGCTCGGGGGACCAGACGACCTCGCCCCAAAACGGCTCGTCGCGTTCGGACATCACGTCGAGGAACGTATCGAATTCAGGGACACCGGCATAGCTGAGTTGATCGATCTCGAAGCCGTCGTCGATCCTCGTAATGCGGAACGCCTGCAGATCGGGTGAAACGAACATCATCGCCGTGACCTGCGGCGTCCCCATCATCGCGGCGATCATAAAATCCGAAAGCCGGACCGGGTCATCGATCGGTATATCGCCCCGGGCGAGCGCTTCGGAGACGAATTTCGATTGCAGCCAGGCCGGCCGCAACTCGCCATCGACCCGGTCCGCCACCGATGCCAGGATCAATTCGGTCTTGTCTCGGATTTGCTCGAACGAGGTCTCGCGCCCGCTATAGAGTCCGAGCGCGAGGACGATCGTCACCGCCACCGCGACAAGAATGCCGAAATTGACCGAAAGCGCGACGCTGATCGGCCAGCCGCCGGCGCGTAGCACTTTTTCGTCGGGCGATTCGTCCCGCGACGCGGCCAGCGGGGTTCGGTCACCGCCGCCCCGCGCGACCATCGCCGGCCGCGCCTCCATGCCCGCGCGATCGGGCCCTGGTCGCGGCTCATCCCACGCCGGTCGCGGGGCGCCTTCACCAGGCGGTTTCGATTCGAGCATCGTGAAAACCGGATTGGCCGATACGACAGTCCGGGTAATCTATAGGCTGAGAGGGCAGCTTGACCAGTGCGGTCGGCGGACCGCGATCGGGAGCGGCGAATGCGATTGGGAGAAATCGGGAGCTTTCCGTCGAAAATCGTCAGTGGCGGTCAAACCGGCGTCGACCGGGCGGCGCTCGATGCCGCGGCGTGTGTCGGCCTCGGCCGCGGCGGCTGGTGTCCGCGCGGACGCCGCGCCGAGGATGGCGAAATCCCGCCCCGCTATCCGTTGCGCGAGGCCCCGGTCGGCGATTATGCCGTGCGCACACGCCTCAACGTGCGCGACAGCGATGCCACGCTGGTCCTGGTCGCCGGCCCGCCCGACCCGGGAACCAGCCTGACGATGGACCTCGCCCGCCGGCTCGGACGCCCGTGGCGCCGGATCGACCTGCGGCGGCCCGCGGCACCGGCGGTGGTGGCGGAATGGCTCCGCGGACACCGTGTCCGGACCCTCAACGTAGCCGGCCCGCGGGAAAGCCGAAGCCCCGGCATCGGCGCCGCTGCCGAGCCTTATCTGGTTCGTGTTCTGCGCGCCGCGGCCAATCGGCAGTGATCGCCGGCTGCGGCCTCAGTCCAGGATTTCGAGCTGATGCGGATGGGTGGCTTCGATCATCGGCCCGTTGTACGACTTGATCCATCCCCGGGCGCGAACCCGATGGCCGGCGAGCGAGGTCAGGTCGATGCCGGCATCCTCGAAGCGGCGCCGCGCGTCGGGAGCCATGGTCACGGTGAAATCGGTCTTCCAGTCGGGCCCGAAGTTCAGGTATGCCCGCCCGCGCACAATCGCGGCATCGAGGACCTGGCCCTCGACCAGCTGGAACGAGCCGACATCCCGCGTCACGCTCGCCGGTGTTCGGATGTCATAATAGGGATGTCCCCAGATCCCACGCCGCGCATCCCGCGCCGTCCGTTCGAGCGCCAGCATGGCGTCGATCGGCCCATCGTTGTCGGCAAAAGTATAGACCCGCGCCAGGCCGTGCTCGAGCATCGTGCCCTGGAGCCAGGTGCCGCCGTCATCGTGGAGGTGCGCCAGCCAACGACCGTGACGGTCGACACGCCGGCCGGTGAAGGAAAGCGAGACCCGCCGGCCGCCGGCAAGATCCTCCATCGCGTCCTTCGCCGCGCCGGCCAGCGGCCAGGCGCGGAACTCGGCGCGGCCCAGCGGCAGCTTGGGCGCCTGGATGCCGACCAGCCGGATCTCGCGGCCATCGGTCAAGACGATTGTATCGCCGTCGATCACCTCGGCGACAACGCCGGGCCGGCGGTCGGGATCGCCGTCCGCGGCGGCGAGCAAAACGCCGACAACGATCACGGCAATGGCGCGGAGCGGGACCATCGCTGTTATATAGAAGACGAGGCGGCGCCCGACCAAGAGCCGTTTTGCATCGCATGAGGACGACCCACGGCAAAATGACCCGGCATTCCCTATACCCGTCCCTGAGACCGCGTAAGACCGGCCACCTGCCACGCGATCACGGCCACGCGGTTTATTGGGAGGAATCGGGTAACCCGGATGGGATTCCGGTGCTGTTCCTGCACGGCGGGCCGGGCGCAGGCACCGCCGCCGTCCATCGCCGATTTTTCGATCCCTCGGCCTATCGTATCCTGCTGTTCGACCAGCGCGGTTGCGGCCGGTCGACGCCATTCGGCGAAACCGCGCACAACACGACCACGGACCTGGTCGGCGATATCGAGGCGTTGCGCGGACATTTCGGTGTCGACCAATGGCTTCTGTTCGGCGGCTCCTGGGGCAGCACGCTGGCGCTGGCCTACGCCGAAAGCCACGCTGATCGCGTGCGCGGCCTGATTCTACGCGGCATCTTTCTCGGCCGCGTGCGCGAGATCGAGTGGTTCCTTTACGGCATGCGGGCGGTTTTTCCAGAGGCGTGGCGGCGGTTCGCGGAGTTCCTGCCGGACGCGGAACGCGACGATCTGCTGGCCGCGTACTATCGCCGCTTGCTCGACCCCGAGGCCGCAATCCATCTGCCGGCGGCGCGGCGGTGGAGCGGTTACGAGACCGCCTGTTCGTCGTTGCTGCCCAAGGGCAAGGGGGGTGGGTCGTCCGCGGCCGAGCCGCCGACCGACGGCCCGCTGACCGCCGGCGACCGCTGGGCCCTGGGCTTGGCGCGGATGGAATCCCACTATTTCGTCAATCGCGTGTTCCTCGACGACGGCGCCCTGTTGGCCGGGGTCGCGGCGATCGAATCGATCCCCGGCGTCATCGTGCAGGGCCGCTACGATATCGTCTGTCCGTTCAAGAACGCCGACGAGCTGGCCGGCGCGTGGCCGGAGGCGGAACTGGTCGTGGTGCCCGACGCCGGCCATTCGGCGCTCGAACCGGGCATCACGTCGGCGTTGGTGGCGGCGACCGAGAAATTCAAGCATTCATGAGCGGGACGATGGGTCGGAAACCGCTGGCCGCCGCTGTCCTCGTCCTGACGGTCGTGGCCTGCGGCCCCGCGCCGGGCGCCGAGAGCCGCATCACCGTCGAAATCCTCAACCATGTCACCGAGGCGGTGCTGACCGCCGTCGATCGCGCCGATTGCCTCTCCGGCACGGCGGCGCTCGACGGCCGCACGGTGCTGATCGAACGCCCGCGTCTGGCGGCCGTGCTCGAGGCGAACCGCGACGGCGCCTGCGCCGAGCGGTCGCCGGCGCTCGGTATCGGGCTCTACCACCTCGCCGGCGGCGAGATCGGCGCGGTCCGGGTCGATTGGGACGCCGACGGCGTGGCCCAACCATCGGCCGACGCCAGCCGGCGCTACAACGCCTGCGTCACCATCGAACGGCTCGTCGAAGAGCCCGGCCCGCGCCTGGTCTTCAACTTCGCGCCCTGCGGTTGAACCATGGTTCCGGTCGAATTCTGGTACGACTTCGCCAGCCCCTATTGCTATCTCGCCGCCATGGGGATCGAAGAGCGGGCGGCGGCGGCCGGGGTCGCGGTGACGTGGCGGCCGTTCCTGCTCGGCCCGATTCTCAAGGCGCGGCCCGGCAACCCGGTGCCGACCCAGAACGCGTCGCCGGCGGAGCGCCGCTACCGCCGCCGCGATGTGACCCGGTTGTGTGCCCGCTTCGGCCTGGCGCTGGTCTGGCCGAGCAACTATCCCCGCGGCAGCCTGGTGGCGACGATTGCCGACGCCGCCGCGTGGGCTCCGGCCTTCGCCCGCGCCGTCTTCCACGCCAATTTCGCCGACGACCGGGATATCGCCGACACCGGCGTGGTGGCCGCGATCCTCGACGGCCTCGGCCTGCCGGCGGCCGATCTCTTGGACCAGGCGGAACAGCCCGCGGCCAAGACGGCGCTCAAGGCGGCGGGCGACCGCGCGGTGGCGCTCGGTATCTTCGGCGCGCCCACCTTCCGCGCCGCCGACGAGCTGTTTTGGGGCCACGACCGCCTCGACCAGGCGCTCGATTGGGCGGCGCGGCCGGAGACGCGGATACCATGACCGGCGGCCTGTGGTGGTGCGGGCGCCGCTAAATCACAATGGCGTCGAAGAACAAGACGATGCTGGTGATGTAGATCGAGACCGCGAAGCCGACCACCGCCACCGCGAAGACGGCGAAGACGAGCCCGGCGAGCACCGCCAGGCCGTCGCGCTCGACCAGGCCGAGGGCGATCACCAGCGCGGCGGCGGCCGGGGGAAAGTTGGTGAACGGCACCGGCAACGACATGGCCAGCGCCAGGACGCAGACGATGCCGGCGGCGAACCGTTCCCAGCCGCCGCGCGCGAACCGCTCCAGCCGCGGGCCGAACCGTGCCTCGATGGCGGTGAGTAGCGGCGCCATGCGGTCGAGGGCGCCGAGCGCGGTCGTCTTCCTGACACCCATGCGGCCGAGCGCGCGGGGCAGCACGGGCACCGGATACCCGGCCACTCCCTGGACCGCGATGAACAGCAGCGGGATGCCGAAGATGCCGCCGACGCCGGGCGGCCCGGGGATGAGGTTGCCGGCCGAGAGTAGGACATAGGCCAGGCCGTAGGCGCGCCCGCGCAGGCCGGCGATCAACGCATCGAGCGTGACCGTCTCGCCGGGCGCGGCTTCGATCGCCGCGCGCAGCACGATCGAGGCATGGGTATCGTAGCGCGGCGTGTCCGGTGTTTCGGGCAGGGCCGGCAGCAGGGGATCGGTTGCGTCCATCACCGGCCATTATCGCCCGCACCGGCCCGCGGGCGAAGGATTTAAACCGGCGCCGGCGGTGTGAGGCGACCGAACATGCGCCTTGACTCGGCGAATCCAGGCGGAGACTGTCGCCCGATTGGAACTTGGCTGGAAGCCGGGGCATGCGCCGCTGGCGCGTGCGTGGCGGGTGGGATACATTTCCCTGCTGCTGGCCCGGCTCTCCGGGCGGCGGTGAAAGGGTAACGCATGCGTATCGCGGCGTTTGGGGAGGCCCTGTATGTATAAGAACGCATACCTGCCGAGTGCGCGCGCGGCGGCGACCGGCCTCCCCATCTTCGTCATCTCGCTCGAAAGGGATGCGGTCCGGCGCCGCCATGTCTACGAAAACATTTTGCCGCGGCTGCCGTCGGCGCGGGTTGTCGACGCCACCGATTACCAGTCGGGCGCGGTCGCGGAATGGCTGGCCCGCAACCCGACAGCGGTCGATCGGTCAAGCTATAAGAAGGTCACGGACTCGAAACTCGCCTGCACGATATCGCATCTTCGCGTGTGGCAAACGATCGTCAAGGAGCGAATCCCGCAGGCGGTCGTATTGGAGGACGACATCGCGGTTCTCGACGACTTCGAGATCGAACTCGCCGCCATCCGGGCTCAAAAGGGTAGCGGCTGCGATTTCGTCCATTTGTATGTCCACCCCCAATTCCACGACGGACTCGCCGTCGGGAGGGCGAAATCGTCGGGGAGCGTGGTCCGGTTCGTCCCGGGCTATGGCCGGTCGGCCTACCTGGTGAGCGGCAATGGAGCGGCGAAGCTGGCGGCCGAGTTTCGGACCGTCGGCGATCACGGCGACATGATGGTGGCGGCATTGGCGGCGCGCGGCGGGATCGTCATGAAATGCGCCAGCGGACGGTTGATCGAAAATTTGGGACAGCTGCGGTCGCGGTATTGGGGTGAAAGGTTTCGCTCCAATGTCTACCCTGGCGGATAGGCGGCTCCGGCCCCGGGCGTCGACGGCCGGCGCCTCTCTCGCGCCGCGGATCGCGGAGCCAGGCACCGTTGACCGTCGCCAGCGGCCGCCCGTTGCGCTATAACCGCCGCCATGCGCCCGTAGCTCAGCCGGATAGAGCACCTGATTCCTAATCAGGGGGTCGCAGGTTCGAGTCCTGCCGGGCGCGCCACGAGCCTTCCCGTTTGCCGAGATGCCGCCGTCGAACTGGGTCGAGCACAGAGGAGGGATGACACGCATGACCAAGTCTGGGATTCTTGTCGCGGGATTGGCGGTGTACGGTTTGTCATTGCTTGGCGGCCCGGCGGCGGCCGAGGATATGGCGTTAACCGTTCCGAACGATGGCGATCCGGTCGTCGTCTATACCAACCGGTTCAAGCCCGAGCATTTCGAGGCCGGCAAGAAGCTGGTTATCGAGGGTTTCAGCAAAGCGATGGCGGATCACGGCAAGGACCGGCTCACCTTTTTCTTGGTCCATGAGGACGCCAGCGAAGTGGTCACCGTCTCGATCTTTTTGAACGGGACCGATGTGGACAGGTGGCACGACGCGATGGGACGGCAAGAAGTGGTGAAGAAACTGAACCCGCTGCGACGCCAACCGCTGATCCTTCAGGAATTCGAGTTCGAAGAGCTCCACGTCGTCGATCCGTAGGAAACGCGAACGCGCGTCGGCGGATAAGGTTCCGGCCCTATTCTGCTCTGTCGTGTCAATCGCAATCGCCTCCGCCCCTATCCTGGCCACCGCCGCCTCGGCACGGCGCCTTTGATGTTGCGCCGTGCGCTGTGGCATAGTCCTGGTCATGGTTGATGGCAAGCACAAGGAATAGGATAGAAAAATGTATCGATTGATTGCTCTCGCATGTGCTTTTGCGTTCTTCTCGATCGGCCCGGCGGCATCCCAGAGCATGGTCACGCAGGCGGTCGCCTATGACGACTTCCGCAATAAGTTCTGCGCCGCCAGCCGCGACTTCGCGCATATTTTCATCGTGCCCATTGCGGTATTCGACGACTACAAGAGCGTCACCTGCAGCGATGGCGAGTCCACGCTCCGGGTGAGCGAACCGGCCGACGATCCGGGCCACAAGGTCTACAACATCGATCCGCCGCACGGGGCGAAGAAGGGCCTGGATTGTGACAGCAAGGCCGATATCGGTATGACGTTTATCGCGATCAATTGTATCCCGGCCGATTTCGAATCCGCCGGCCACAAAAAATCATGACCCGCTGAACGGTCCCCCATCCGCATGGTTGCGCCGGCGGCCGAATGATGATGAAAAGGGGCGCGGACGCTCGGTGCGCCGCTCCCGTCACATCAATTGAGGCTGCAACCATGGACCTCGCCCGCTTTCCCGCCCGCCACGTCCATAACGCCGGTGCGATCCCCGATGCGCCCTATGGCGAGGACGCGCGTCTCATATTCGATGCCGACGGGTTCGCCGGCGCGCGCGCCGAGATCGGGTCCTGGCCCGGCTATGCGCCGACCCCGCTTGTCGAACTGCCGGGACTCGCCGGCCGGTTGGGGATCGGCGAAATCCATTACAAGGACGAGGGCCGGCGCTTCGGCCTCAAGAGCTTCAAGGCGCTGGGCGGGGCCTATGCCGTGCTGCGGGCGCTGCAAGGACATCTCGAACGGAGGCACGGGTTGGCCGGGGTGACGGCCGCGGATCTGATCGCCGGCGCCCACCGCGACCAGGCCGGCGAGGTCACCGTGGCCTGCGCCACCGATGGCAATCACGGCCGTTCGGTCGCCTGGGGTGCCGGCATGTTCGGCGCCCGCTGCACGATCTATTTGCACGCCCATGTCAGCGCATCACGCGAGCGCGAGATCGCCCGCTACGGCGCCACCATGGTGCGGGTCGCCGGCAATTACGACGATTCGGTCCGGCAATGCGCCGCCGACGCCGCCCGCGAGGGCTGGGTGCTGGTCGCCGATACCAATGCCGGCGGCGGCGACCAGTCGGTGCCGATCAACGTCATGCAGGGCTACACGGTCCTGGTCCAGGAATTCCTCGACCAGATCGGCGCCGAGCCGCCGAGCCATGTCTTCGTCCCCGGCGGGGTCGGCGGCATCGCCGCCGCCGTCGCGGCCCATATGTGGCGCACCCTCGGCGCCGGGCGCCCGCGCGTGGTCGTCGTCGAGCCGACCCGCGCCGATTGCATTTTCCGCAGCATCGCCGCCGGCGAACCGACGCCGGTGCCGGGCGATTACGAGACCTTCATGGCCTGCCTGGCGGCGGGAGAAATATCGCCGATCGCATGGCCGGTTTTGGCGCGGGCCGTCGACGATGTCGTCAGCCTGCCCGACGAGGCTGCCGCCGAGACCATGCGAGTCCTGGCTCGCGGCATCGACGGCGACCGCCCCGTGGTCGCCGGTGAATCGGGCGCCGCCGCCTTGGCCGGTCTTATCGCCGCGGCCCAGGACGGCGATCTCGCCGCCGCGCTCGGCCTCGGTGATGCGGCCCGGATCGTCGTTATCGGCAGCGAAGGGGCGACCGACGGCGAGGTATTTGCCGAGGTCGTCGGCGAAACGGCAGAGGCGGTCGACGCCCGCGCCGCCTAAGCGCTCCGTTCAATCCGACGCAGGGGACCCAAGCCGGTGAACGACCGCCGCGACCGTCCCGGCGAGCCGACCGATCGCTTCTACCGCATTGTCGAAGAGGGATTGTGCATCGGCTGCGGGCTGTGCCAGAGCGTCGCCGGGCCGCAGCGCATCCGCATGGTGCTGACCCCGGAGGGGACCGAGCGGCCGGTGGTTGAGGCGCCGCTCGATACGGCGACCGTCGATCGAATCTACGAAACCTGCCCCGGCACCCGGGTCGAGGGGCTTCCGCAAGCGCTTCTCGATCCGGCGGCCGAGATCGATCCGGTGTGGGGCCCTCATTTGCGCATCGTGCGCGCTTTTGCCGCCGATCCCGAAATACGCTTTCGCGCCTCGACCGGCGGCGTTCTCACCGCCTTGGCGATCTATCTGCTCGACAGCGGTCGGGCCGAATTCATCGTCCATGCCAAGGCTTCCACGACCCATCCGACATGGGGCGAGCGGCACCTCAGCTTCGATCGGGCGGAGATCGTGGCGGGCGCCGGATCGCGCTATGGGCCGACGGCGCCGCTCAAGGACTTTCGTGAAATTCTCGACCGCGGCCGACCGTTTGCCTTCATCGGCAAGCCGTGCGATGTCGCCGCGGTGCGCAACCTGGCGCGGTATGACGACCGGGTCGACGCGCTGTGCCGCTATCAGATGGTTCCCGTCTGCGGCGGGTTCATGGAGCCGGTCGGTATGCGCGCGTTCCTTCGTAGTCTGAACATCGCGGAACGGCAGCTCGCCAAGTTCGACTATCGCGGCAACGGCTGTCCGGGACCGACCCGAATCGAGACCACCGATGGGCGTGTGATCGAGAAGAACTATCTCGACATGTGGGGCGAGGACGAAGCCGCGTGGCGGTTACCGTTTCGCTGCAAAATCTGCCCCGACGGTATCGGCGAGGCGGCCGACATCGCCGCCTCCGATACCTGGCCCGGGGGCTCGCCGACCTGGGACGGGCAGGCCGGGGACAAGGGAACCAACGGCGTCGTCGCGCGGACCCGCGCCGGGGCCGAGCTCTTGGCGGCCGCGGCGGCGGCCGGTGCGATTTCGATCGAGTGCGAAATCACCGCCCGCGATATGGACGATTATCAACCGCACCAGGTTCGCAAGAAGCATGCGGCGTGGGCGCGATATGTCGGGCTCAAGGCCGCCGGGCAGCTGGCGCCTGACGCGCGCCGGCTGCGTCTCGTCGAACTTGCCCGCGACAACGGTATCGCCGCCAATCTAGCCCAAGCCAAGGGCACCCGGCGCCGGGCGCGCGAAGGCCGCGCCCGCGAGCCGCGTCCGCGCGCGGCGACCGACTGAGCCGTCGGCGCGGTTCCGGCGCGACTGCCATAGGTTTCATTCGCCGGGTATTTGTCGGTTGGCGCAAACGGCGGCGGTCGGGCATAATCGGCTCGGCTTGACGGCGGAAGAGGACGTGATGGGTGCATTCGACTCGGTCGATTCGTGGGACTACCTGACGTTCGGCGTACTGGTTTTGATCCTCATCGCGTTCATGATGATCTTCATCTATATCGGCGGCCTGCCGGGCAAGATCGCCATGCGGCGGCGCCATCCGCACGCGGAAACGGTCAAGCTGATGGGTTGGATCGGGCTGTTCGCCGTCTTGCCCTGGATCCACGCCTTCATCTGGGCGTTCCACGATTCGCTGACGATCGATGTCCGGCGCTTCCCCAAGGAAGAGGCCAAGGCGATCGATGAGGAGCTGGAGCGTCTCGGTGCCAAGAAGGACGAGCCCAAACCCGAGGCCAGCGCCTAATATTCCGGGCAGAGAACGTTCATGGTCGTCGTCCTTCTCATCACCTTCTTTTACGGCGCCTTCGTTTGGCTGATCTTCTTCAAGCTCAAGCTGCTCAAATTCAACATCGTGTGGGGCATCGTCTCGTTCTGGGTCGGCTTCCACCTGATGCTGGTCATCGTCATCATGCTGCGCTTTTTTCAGCCCTATACCATCGACGCCCATATCATCCGCCACACCATCCAGCTCGTGCCGCGGCTGCCCCACCCGACCACACTGGAGGAAGTCGTGGTCGAGGCCAATGTGCCGGTCGAGAAGGGCGACCCGCTGTTCCGCTTTGACCGCACGCTATACGAGGCCCAGGTGCTCGAGGCCGAGGCGCAGCTCGAGGCGGCCAAGCAGAACGTCCTCATCCTTGAGGCCGACGTCGTCGAGGCCGAACAAGGCGTGGTCCTTGCCGCGGCCAATCTGGCCTTCGCCGAGGCGCAGCAGGCGCGGTTCGCCAAATTGGCGCGGCAAGGTGCGGCGCGGCAGGAGGACCTCGATCGCTGGAACGACGAGCTCGATAGCCGTCAGGCCCAGCTCAAACAGGCCGAAGCCAATCTGGTGAAGACGAAGGTCGCCCTCGATTCCGAGGTCGACGGCGTGAACACCGGCGTCGCCCAGGCCGAGGCCCAGCTGGCGCAGGCGAAATACTATCTCGAGCAGACGACCATCTATGCCCCCGAAGACGGCTTCATCACCAACCTGCAGGCGCGGCCCGGCCTCGTCGTCGGCATCCTCCGCGTCGGCGCCATTGCCAGCTTCGTTTCGCACGAGGCGCCGTATCTTTTGGCCTCGTTCTATCAGGAGCATCTGAAGTTCGTCGAAACCGGTCAACCGGTCGAGGTGGCGCTCGACATCTATCCCGGGGTGATCCTCGACGGTGTCGTCGACAACGTTTGGTGGGCGACCGGCCAGGGCCAGTACAAGCCGTCCGGGGATATTCCGATGTTCCTGTTCCCCAAGCCGCAGGGGCGGTTCGCGGTGCAGATCCGCATCGACAATCTCCACCAGGTCAATCTCCCGGCCGGCGCCCACGGCGCGGCCGCCATCTATACCGGCAAGGGGACGCAGACCGATCCCCTGCGGCGTATTGGCATTCGCCTCTATACGTGGGCAAACTACCTCTATCCGCTGGACTTCATCTAGATACGAGGGGGCGTTGCCTATTCGATCTGCTGCGCGCCCACCCCGCCCCATGACGCCGTCGCGGCCGATCCGCGCGGCAGGGTTGGGGCTGGTACTGTCGACGATCGCGGGGTGTACCGTGGTCGGCCCCGATTTCGAGCGCCCGCAGGCGCCGACGACGGAGACCTGGATCGATGCCGACGAGGCCGGCGACAAGGACAAAGTCGACCCGCGCGACGAGCCGGTCACCGAGTGGTGGACCCTGTTCGACGACCCGGTGCTCAACGATCTCATCGAGACCGCCTATGCGCAGAACCTGACCTTGCGCACGGCGGGCATTCGCATCTTCGCGGCGCGCGCCCAGCTCGGCATCGTCGTCGGCGAACAGTATCCCCAGCAACAATCGGTCGGCACCGATTTCAAGCACGAGAAGATCAGCGAGAATGTCGGCATCCTGCGCGAGATCTCCTCGGTGGTTCCGCTCAACGACACGTTCAGCCGCTGGCAATTGGGCTTCGACGCCGGCTGGGAGCTCGATATCTGGGGTCAGTTTCGCCGCGGCATCGAGGCCGCCGACGCCAACCTGGTGGCACAGATCGCCAATTACGACGACGTCATCGTCACACTGACCGGCGACGTCGCCGGCACCTATGTCAACATCCGCACCATCGAGCAACGGCTCGTCGATGCCCACGAAAACGTCAAGCTTCAGGAAGAAGGATTGAGAATCGCGCGGGCGCGGTTCCGCAACGGGGTCGCGACCGAACTCGATGTCGACGAGGCGACGACGCTGCTCAACAACACCCGGGCGACGATTCCCCAGCTCGAGATCGCGCTCCGCCAGTCGAAGAATGCGCTCAGCGTCCTGCTCGGCATGCCGCCGGGCGATCTCGGCCGGATCCTCGTCGAACCGGGCACGATCCCGGTGCCGCCGCCCGACGTCGGCGTCGGCGTGCCCGCCGATCTGCTGCGCCGCCGGCCCGATATCCGCGCTGCCGAACTGCAAGCGGCGGCGCAAAGCGCCCAGATCGGCATCGCCGAGGCCGACCTCTATCCGGCGTTTACGCTGTCCGGCTCGGTCGGCTTCGAGGCCAGCGATTTCGCCGAGTTGTTCACCGGCAACAGCTTCACCGGATTCATCAATCCCGGGGTGTCGTGGAACATCTTCAATTACGGGCGCATCAAGAACAACGTCAGGGTCCAGGACGCGGTGTTCCAGGAACTGCTGGTGAACTACCAAAACACCGTTCTCAATGCCTACCTCGAAGTGGAGAACGCGCTTGTCGCCTTCCTGCAAGCGCAACGGCAGGCCCAGTACCTGGCGGTGAGCGCGGCGGCGGCGGCGCACTCGGTGGGTCTCGCGCTGCTCCAATATCAGGAAGGCACGGCGGACTACACGCGAGTCCTGAACACGCAGAATGCGCTGGTCAACGCCCAGGACCGGCTGACCGCGACCAAGGGCGAGATCGTCGCCAACCTGATCGCGGTCTACAAGGCGTTGGGCGGCGGTTGGCAGATCCGTGCCGGCCATCCGTTCCTGCCCGAGGCGACCAAGGAAGAAATGCGGCGGCGCACCGACTGGGGCGATATCCTTGGCCCCCAGGCGATTCCCGAAATGGACGAATCCTTGGACCCGCCGCCGTCACCGGAGCCGCCGACCTTCTTCACCCGGACCCCGGATTGGTAGGGAACCATCCGGCGAATGCGGTTCGCGCCGCTTCTTCGACCGGCGCCAGGCGCGCCATTGTTCGGTCATCACGACCGGGAACAGGGCGAGGCATATCGCAGTCCTGTGGCCGAGGCGCCGCGGTTCCGCGACGAAGCGCCACAGCCACTCGAAACCGACCCGACTGACCCATGCCGGCGGCCGCCTTCGCCTACCCGCGATGATATCGACCGCGGCGCCGATGCTCAGATAGGCCGCGCGCGGTAGGTCGGCCAGGTTGTCGTGAACCCAGATCTCGCGGACCGGTGCGCCCAACCCGACGATCACGATGTCGGGTCGGCACGCCGTGATGAAGGACCGGGCGTCGCGATCGGCCGCGGTTCCGATCTCAAAACCCATGGGTGGCGCGTAAATGCCGGCGATGACGAGGCCGGGAAATCGGCCTACCAGACGCCGCGCTGCACGGGTCAAGGTGGCGAAGGTGGCGCCGAAGAGAAAGACCGAGCGGCCTTGAGCGGCGGCCTTGCGGCACAGCGGCTCCCACAGGTCGGCGCCCGACGCCCGCGCCGGCAGGCGAAAGGCTGCGAAGCGGCTGCCCCAGACGACCGGCATGCCGTCGGCCAACCGCATATCGGCGGCACGGATCGCGTGATCGAAGGCCGGCAGCGTGCGGCAGAAATGGAGCGAGTATAGATTTGGCGTGACGACGTGGATCTTGCTGCCGCGGTTCAGACAATCCATGATCCGGTCGCTCGCGCCTTCGACGTCGAGGATGTCGAAATCCAACCCGAATACCTTCGTCCGGCGAACGGCGTCGCCGCAATCCGTTGAGACCGAGGCGGCTATTGGTGATGGGTCCGGCATGACGGTCGACAATAAAGCGATTTCCGGCGACGCGCAGCAACCACCGGCGGCGACGACCGTTTGCATTATTTCACCTGGCGGGATCCTTGGCCGCGGCGGCATCGCGCGATTGGTTCGCTACGAGGTCGACGCCTGGGACGCCGGTTCGAATTACCGGTTATGGATTGTCGATTCCTATGGGCCGCGTATGCGCTTCGCGGCGATGCCGTTTCATTACCTATATGCCGTAATGCGCGTTCTGGCCGGCTTTCGGCGTTGCAGATTATTCCACGTTCATATGGCGACCCATGGCAGCAGCCTGCGCGAGGGATCGTTCGTCTGGCTGGCGCGGCTGCTGGGACGGCCGGTCGTATTGCATCTGCACGGATCGGCGTTCGCCGGCTTCGACGATTGGCTGCCCCGGCCCGGTCGTTGGATGTTGCGGCGACTGCTCAACGGCGCCGGCCGGGTCATCGTCATCGGCCAGGCACTGAAGCGGGAAGCGACCGACCGATTCGGCGTCCCCTCGGATCGCATCACGATCATTCCCAACGCGGTCCCGGATTTGGCGGAAAATGATGATTCCGGAACTGTGACGAGCTGCCGCATCACCTACTTGGGGCGACTGGAGGCGAAAAAAGGCACCCCCGACCTGCTCGCGGCCCTGTCCGACACGTGCCTCGCCGAGCTCGCGTGGGAAGCCGTGCTCGCCGGACCCGGTCCGCTCGAGCCCTGGCGGCGCGAGGTCGACACGCGGGGCCTCGACGGCCGGGTTCGCATCCTCGCCTGGCAGGAGTTGGATCAGGTCCGCCGGCTGCTCGCCGGGACCGATATATTCGTGCTGCCATCCCATGGCGAGGTCCAGTCGATCGCCCTCCTCGAAGCGATGGCGGCGGGCTGCGCGGTGGTGGCGACACCGGTCGGCGCCGTTCCGGAGGCGATTATCGACGAAGAATGTGGGCTCCTGGTCGCGGTCGGAGACGCAGCGGCGCTCGCCAGTGCCCTGCGCCGTCTGGTCATCGATCCCGGACTGCGCACCCGACTCGGCGGCAACGCCCGACAGCGGCAGCAGACGCGGTTTGGCATTGGGCGGCATTGTGCCGAGATCGTCCGGACCTACGATCGACTTTTGGCCGACGAAAAAGTGGAGAGCGTTCAGTAGGCGCCGTCGGCGGAAAGGACGGCGCGCGGGGTCTTGAGCAACACCGACAGATCCAGCGCCGGAGTGAAACCCTTGGCGTAATCGAGATCAAATCGGACCCGGTCGCGAAACGACAGCAGGCTCCGTCCCGAAACCTGCCACGGTCCGGTCAGGCCGGGTACGACTTTTAGAATGTCCTTCGCGACGCCGGTCAGGGTGGCGGCCTCGTCCGGGGTGTAGGGCCGTGGTCCGACCAGCGTCATCTCGCCGCGGAGGACATGGATCAGTTGCGGCAGTTCATCGAGGCTGTAGCGCCGCAGAAATTGGCCGAGCCGCGTCCGACGCGGATCGTCGCGCAGCTTGCGGAAGCGGGCGAACTCCGCTCGAGCGCGGGCGCAGTCCGCCAAATGGGCGGCGAGGACGTCGTCGGCACGAACCTGCATGGTGCGGAATTTAAGCATCCCGAAGGCGTCACCCCGGTGCCCCATCCTGCCGCTTCGGATGATCGCCGGTCCCTTGCTTTCGAGCCGGATAGCGATGGCGATCACCGCCATCGGCAGGGCCAGAACAATCAACAATAGCAACGCGGCGGCGACGTCGACGGCGCGTTTCGCCGGCCACGCACGGCGATATAGCGGCAACCCCCTATGGTGAGCCGATTCGATCGCGGCCACATCCATGGCCGAGACGGTCAGTCCAGCCTTGTCGTCGTAATCGTGGAAAAATCCGTCCATGATGACCATTCGGGTTGCCTGCAGGGGAGCCGACCGGAGCATGGTAGTCTTCCCGGCTATTGTAGCAATGTTGTAGCGATGAACGTCTGGAATGCAATAGTCCGTATCGGCTACCGAGCCGCCTATCGCGCGGCCACATGCTGGGCGTTCGTCACCCGTCCCGAAAAACGGTGCGTGACGGTGATCGTCCGCTGCGATCGAAATGTCCTGGTGGTACGGCCTTCCTATCGCCGTCGCTCGGCCCCTCCCGGCGGTTATGTCGGACGCGGTGAGGACGCGGCCGATGCCGCCGCCCGGGAACTGTCGGAGGAGACGGGAATCCGAGCCGATCCCGCGGCATTACGCTATCTCGGCAGTGAACGGGTGACCGCCAATTATCGCCGGCTGCACCATATGGTCTTCGCCCTCGACCTCGATGACATTCCGGCATTGCGGGTCGACGGGCGCGAGATCGTGCGGGCCGAGTTCGTGCCGTGGGAAACCGCGTTCCCCAACGGTCTGCCGCCGTTGGACAGCGACCTACCGCCTGATCGATCGACGCCGTGATCGAGATCGGCCGCTGGTGCCGGTCGAGCGCTACCTTTCTCCCCACAGCCACTCGCCGCTGCCGCCTGTTGGATGGCAGCAATAGTTGACAATTGTCACGTCCTCGATCTCGCCGAGAAGGCGAGAATCAATCGGGGCGTTGTTGTCGAGAAAGAAGACCAAGACCATCTCATCGGCGGTCTTCGAAATCGACCTGATGTTGATGCCGGGTATGGCACCGTCCTCCGAAAGAATGGTGCCCTTCATTGTCACTCCGGGGCCGAAATTTCCGGCCCCCTCCTTCCATGTCGATTCGATACGATCCGCGGAAATGTAGTTCTCGAGCTTGAACGGCGATTCGCCGATCTCAAGGACGTGGTCGATGTCGTCCTTCTCCAAACTAATGACGTAGTCTTCACCATGCTTCCGTATTTCACCTTCATCCGCGACCACGACATAGAGGAAGGGCGGCGTGCCGTTCTCGGCCGTCGCGCACAAAGGAAACGCCAGCAAAAGCAAGGCGCCAACGAGACCTGCAATACCAAAACGTCGTTTCGTCATATTGATGCTCCATTCAATCGATAGGGCATGTCCAATCGGCGGTCGGGACGCCGCACTCGTCGCCCCTTTGATATGATTTTCGGATGGGTGTCCGTGCTGTTGAGAGCATGCTGGGGCATTTCTGTCCGCGTTGCAATCAACCCGCGACACGAAACCGGCGAGCAAATGGTGGCCACGACCTGACCGTGGCCGAATTTGCCACAGCTCTGCCACATCGACGGCCCATAGGGTACTGGACCCGGCTCCTCAGTTTGCGTAGGGGTGCTCGCGTCGCGGCCCAATGAAAGCGAGGAAAGTCTCAGTGTTTGACCGTTCCGATACGGCGGGACTCGTCTTGAGTCGGCGCACGTCGACCGATGCGGTCCATTTTGCGGTGCCGCCGAGGGCGGTATCCGCCCGGGGTCGGAACCGGAAATGATCGTCGACGCACAGGATCTCGAGCCGGATGCCGCCGTTCTCGGCCCGGCGGATGTGTGCATCGCGGGCGCCGGCGCGGCCGGTATCACGATCGCGCGGGAATTGGCCAAGGCCCAGCGCCGCGTGATCCTGCTCGAAGCCGGATCGATGGAGATCTCCGGCCGTTCCCAAGACATTTATGCCGGCGAGAATGCGGGCGAACCCTACTTGCCACTCGATACCTGCCGACTGCGGTATTTCGGCGGGTCGACGAATCACTGGGGCGGTTGGTGCCGCGAACTCGACAGCGACGTCTTCGAGTCTAGGGCCAATGTCGCAGTTAGCGGTTGGCCGATCCCGCAATTGGCGCTGCGGCGCCACTTGGACGAGGCGGCCCGCATCCTGGAGATCGAACCGCCGCCGCCGAATGTCGCGATGCCGGGCTCGTCGGGCGACTTCGAAAACGCGCACTGGTCCTTCAGTCCGTACGTAGCCTTCGGGGCGAAATACGGCCAAGAACTTGCCGATTCGGAGCATGTCACCGTTATCCTGAACGCCAACCTCGTCGATATCCCGATCGACCCGGACAACGGCGCCGTTCGCGGCTTCGCCGTTCGCGGCTACGGGGCGGCCGCACCGACAATGGACATCCGGGCCGACCGCTTTGTGCTGGCCTGCGGCGGGATCGAAAACGCCCGAATTCTCTTGAACGCGAACCGTCAAGCCGTGGACGGAATCGGCAATCGGCACGATCTTGTGGGCCGGTACTTCAGCGATCACCTTCACTTCGACATCGGCCTGTATGTCGATCTCTCCGATTGGCTCGGCCGGCAACGCCGGTTCGTGATGCCGTCGCGCGCCTTCAAGCAACGCAGCGGGATATTGTCGTCCGCGATCATCGCCGAAGTCCTCGACGAGACCGCCTACCATCATGCCGCACGGTCGGAAATCACCCATGAACTCTGCCGGGCGGCACCCGAATTGGCACGTTGGATCTATGGCGGCCAGGGCCGCGAGTGCCGGGCCGGCTTGCTCCGCATCATGACCGAGCAGGCGCCCAATCCGGCCAGCCGCGTCATGCTGTCGGACGATCGGGATGAGTTCGGTTTGCGGCGCGTGCGGCTGCAATGGCGCCGCCTCCCAATCGACCGGCGGACACTGAGCGAGCCGGCGATCGCTCTCGGCGCATATTACGCGCGGTCCAACCTGGGCCGCATCAAGATCTACGATTGGGTGCTCGACGGGGACGCCGAATTTCCCGATGACGACCTGATCGGCGGATCGCACCACATGGGAACAACCCGCATGGCGGTGTCCCCCCGCGACGGCGTGGTGGACCCCGATTGCCGGGTCTTCGACACGCCCAACCTGTTCATCGCCGGATCGAGCGTGTTCCCGACCTTCGGCGTGGCCAACCCGACCCTGTCGATCGTGCAGCTTTCCTTGCGTTTGGCCGAGCATCTGCGTGACCGGGCATGAGGTCCGGCCGGACCGGTCCGCCGAAAAACGTGACCGCCCGGCCCGGTCGCGCTATCAAGGTGGGCACGGTCGCTCCCGCCGGGGCACGGACAGCACCCTGATAGGGGGAAACGATGCGATGACCAGTTCCATTTTTTCCGCCGCGGTGGCGCGACGTCGGGTCTTGCAAGCCTTCGCCGCCCTGACGCTGGTCGCGATTTCGCCGGTTTCGCGGCCGGCGCGCAGCGACGGCGCGCTTGTGGTCGTCGACGGCTGGATTCTGCGTCGAGAGGACATAGACCGAACCACCCTTTAGACCGGGTAAGGCGCCACGATCGGTGATACCGGGGGCGCGGAGTGCACGCCTTTCGCCTGGCCTAATCCCCCGGCCCCTCCGCGCTACCGGATCATGTAGGTCTTGCGGACCGTCTCGTGGACGCGGCAGGTCAAACGCGGTCGCGCGGTGTCACGGGAGGTCGAAGATCGCGACCACGGGCGCGTGATAGGACCCCGATCGCGGTGTCGAAGTGCGGCATTCGTCGCTGAGATCGGCGTTGTGCACTTCGGCGCGGAGGAAATGAGCATGGAGCGCTTCGCTGACCAGGATATGGTCGAACATCACCTTGCGGCCGTCATGCAGCAGGGAAAAGCGATGCTCGTCGGAAAGCCGCTCTTCGATCGCGATCAGGCGCCGCGCCGCCAAGTCCGGGGTGCCGACATCCTCCGGCGCGGCCGCGAGAATCCGCAACGGCACCTCGGAAAGCTCGGCGTTGCAATCGCCACAGACGGCGATCAGGGCATCGCGGTCGCTATCGAGCAGCCGTTCGGCATAGAGGCGCGCCTCGAGCGCCTGGCCGCCGCGTTTGAGGGCGGCGAGATAGTAACCCTCGGCCCACGCACCGCTGTCGCTCCACGACGAGGCTCCGGCCTTCGCGTCGCCGACCGGGGCCGCCAAGGGGGCACGGAGATGAAGGTTCAGAACATGCAGCGTTCGGCCGCCGGGGTGCGGAATTTCGGCACACAGGATGGGCCGGTCCCATCGAATCGGCAATGCCGGTTCGGCCGCGGCCATGGCCGGCCGATAGACAGGGGCGGTCACGATGTCGTGGTGGATCTGGCGTTCGGTGCCGATTTCCCAGCGGCTCAGGACGACCAAGTTGTGGACGTCGGCATAGCCCCCGCCGACCGGCGATCGGGTCGCGGCGCGATGGTAGTTCGCATACGGGGTGCCCTGGAGTAGTCGGTCGAGGGCGCGGAGTTCGCGCGGTTCGCCACGCCGGGGGCGCGACGGATGTTGCGCGTTGACTTCCTGCAGGCACAGAATATCGGCCGAGACCTGCACCAGGTGGCGGCGCAGCAGGGCGAAGCGGTGTTCGCTGTGCCGGTTGCCGGCTTCGATATCGAGGTTTTCCAGATTGTACGTCGCCAGCCGCATCGGCCGCTCTTCCATGCTGCTGCCGGGTCGTCTCGGCCCGGCGTCCGATGCCTTCCTAGCGGTAACCGATGGCGCCGGATTTGACATGAATCAATGAGCCGCCGCAGTGGCGGTGTGCACTATGATCCCGGTGGCGCGGCCGGGTTTCAATGTCGTCCAGGATGGGTTCGTGATGAGGAAGACGATAACTTGGGTCGTGGTTGCCAACGGCACGAAGGCGCGGGTGCTCGAGAACACGGGCCCCGGCCGCGGCCTAGTCGAGGTGGAGGACGGAGTCTTCGCGGGCCCCAACCGGCCGGACCGGGAGGTGGTCAGCGACCGGCCCGGACGCACCTTCGATTCTCACGGCGTCGGGCGCCACGCCAAGCAACCGCGCAGCGATCCGGCGCGCCACGAGCGGCACGCGTTTCTGCGCGGGGTTGCCGATTGGCTCGACAAGGCGTGTGCGGAAGGTCGCTGTGACCGCATTGTCGTCGTCGCCGCGCCGCATGCCCTCGGCGGGCTCCGCGCGGAGTTGTCGCCGCAGACGCGGGCCAAGGTTGTCGGCGATTTGGACAAGGATCTTGTCGCCGCTCCGGCCGCGGCGATCGTCGATGCGTTAGACGGGATCGTCCTGTTATAGGCCTGCACTGCGGCACGCCGTTGTGATCCGGAAAAAACCAGCCGCGCCGTGGCACATCGGGTCGGTCGACGATGTCCTTCGCCGCCTCGACAGCGGTCGGGACGGTCTGTCCCGGGCCGAGATCGATTCGCGCCGCGCGCAATATGGCGCCAACGTGCTGCCGCCCCCCGCGCGTCCGGGCCTCGCCGCGCTGTTCGTCAGACAGTTCCGCAATCCGTTGGTCTATCTGTTGCTGGCTGCGACGGCGGTATCGTTGTTCATCGACCAGGTTCTCGACGCGATCTTCATATTCGCGGTTCTGCTGATCAATGCGCTGATCGGCGCCGCCCAGGAATGGCAAGCGCAGAAGAGCGCCGCCGAACTCGACCATCTGATCAGACATCGTTCGATTGTGCGACGAGACGATGCCTGGATCGAAATCTCGGCGCACGAGATCGTGCCCGGCGATATCGTGCGGCTGGAAAGCGGCGAGCAGGTGGCCGCCGATTTGCGGTTGTTGTCGAGCAAGGGCCTGTTGATCGATGAGTCGCTGTTGACCGGCGAATCGGTCTCGGTCGACAAGAACGCCGGCGCGGACCTGGCCGCTGATGTCGCGGTGGCGGACCGGGCGAACATGGTCTTTGCGGGAACGACGATCGCCGCCGGTCGCGGGCGGGGGATCGTCGTCGCTACCGGACAAGCCACCGAGATCGGCCGCATCGCCGAATCGCTGCGAGCCGCCGACACGACACCGCCACCGCTGTTGCGCCAACTGGACCGCCTGGGGCGGGTCATCGGCGCGATAACGGTCGTGCTGATTCTCGCCATCGCTGTCGCATTGTTCGCCCAGGGGGCGACCCTGGCTTCGGTTTTCCTGATTGCGATCGCGCTCGCGGTGGCCGCCATTCCAGAGGGGCTGCCGGTTGCCATCACGGTCGCCCTGACTGTCGCGGTCAAGCGGATGCAGCGGCGGCGGGTTATCGTCCGGTCGCTGCCGGCGGTCGAGGGCTTGGGCGCCTGCACTTTGATCGCCAGCGATAAGACCGGGACGCTGACCTGCAATCAATTGACGGTGAAGGTGGCTCTGCCATTTTGCGATGGTGTGCCCGACGCCGCCGTCGACATTCCCGGTCAGGGTTACGAAGTCGACGAGGCGCTGCTGCCGCATCGCCCACCGAACCCGGCGGGCGACTATTCGCGCCTTCGTCCGATGGCGGAGAGCGTGGCGCTTTGCAACGAGGCCGCGCTGCGGTTTACCGAAAACGGCGCCGAGCATCTCGGCGACACCGTGGACGTGGCGTTTCTGGTCTTTGCCGCGAAATTGGGCATCGATCTCGACCGCTGGCGCGCAGCTTGGCGTGACGTCGCGGTGATCCCCTACGAGCCGGAGCGCCGCTTTGCGGCCGTCATGTCGGCGCGGCGGGACGGCGCCGCCGACACTGCCATCATCGCTCATGTAAAAGGGGCCGCGGAAACCCTGGTTCCGATGTGCGGCGTCGTCGACCAGCAACGCATATTGGCCGAGGCCGATCGGCTCGCTGAGGCGGGTTACCGCGTTCTCGCGGTCGCTTCCGGACCGGTCGATGCGGCCACCGCGGCGATGGCTCCGGAAAGGGCCCTCCATGACTTGCGGCTTCTCGGTCTCGTCGGCCTGATTGATCCGGTCCGGCCCGAGGTGCCGGCGGCGGTGACGCGCTGCCGCGACGCCGGCATTTCGGTGCGCATGATCACCGGCGACCATCCGGCAACTGCGCTGGCCGTGGCGCGCGAGCTCGGCATTGCGGCCTCGGCGGACGACGTTGCCGGCGAACCGGAGCTCAGGAAACATGCGCCCGGCTCGACGGGGTTCGCTGACATCGTGGCGCGCAGGCGCGTGTTCGCCCGCGTCGACCCGGTTCAGAAGCTGGCCATCGTCGAGGCGCTTCAAGGCGCCGGCCATGTGGTTGCGGTGACCGGCGACGGCGTCAATGACGCGCCGGCCCTCCATGCGGCCGATATCGGGGTGGCGATGGGACGCGGTGGAACCGACGTGGCGCGAAGCGCCGCCGACCTTGTTCTTGCCGACGACAATTTCGCGTCCATCGTCGCCGGCATCGAAGAGGGGCGAATTGCTTATGACAATATTCGCAAGCTGATCTATTTGCTGATTGCCACCGGCCTCGGCGAGATCGTGCTGTTCGTTCTCGCCATCTTGTTCGGCCTGCCACCGCCCCTGTTCGCGGTTCAACTGCTGTGGTTGAATTTGGTCACCAACGGGATTCAGGACGTGGCGCTGGCCTTCGAGAAGGGCGAGCCGGCGATTGGGCTGCGCCGGCCGCGGCCCCGTCACGAGGCGCTGTTCGACCGGCGGATGATCGCTCAGGTCGTCGTCGCCGGGGCGTATATGGGGGCGATGAGCTTCGTTGCATTCGCCTGGTTTCTGAGCCAGGGAATGGTGGTTGAGATCGCTCGGAATCTCGTCCTGCTGCTGATGGTGCTGTTCGAGAACGCCCACGCCTTGAACGCGCGCTCGGAACGCCGATCCGTCTTTCGAATTCCCCTGGCGGCGAATTGGTTTCTACTGATCGCAATCGTCAGCGCCCAGGGTCTGCACGTCGTGGCGATGTTCCTGCCCGGACTGTCGTCCGTCCTTCGTATTGCTCCAGTGGGCGTCTTCGACTGGGTTGTCGTCGCGGTCATCGCCGCCTCGTTGATCCTGATCATGGAGGCCTACAAACGGGCGGCCCGCCGGTGGTTCGAAGATTGATCGCAGGAATCCGAAGCCAGGCAATCGACAGCACCTCGCTTTTTCGATATCAAAGCCACCAAGAACCGGACATCCACACCAACGGCCGGTCAGGGGATATTGCCGTTATGCGTATACTCTATGTCGGAACACTGCCGCCGCATCGGGGTGGTTCGGCGGTATGTTCCTGGTCCTATCTGAGCCGGTTGGCGGCGAAGGGTCACCGCATCCGAATCATCACGCCGACCGTTGCCGGCGAGTCGGTGGACGCTGAGAATGTGGATTCGTGGCCGGGCATAGAGATCGAACGGTTCCAGATGCCCTACATGGCAACGGATATCTTTTCTACTTTCGATCAAGCCTATCGGGATCGCCAAATTCATCAGGTCGTGACCCGGCTTGGACGTGCGCTCGCTACCGATTCGTACGATCTGATCTGGGTTTGCCGCGAGGATTTCATACCGGGCGTGGCTGATGTCGCGCGACGATGGGACACGCCCTGGGTCGTGTTCCTGCATGGCATCATGAAGGCCATTGCGAATGATACCTTCGCCGATCCCGAATTCGGGTCTCTGGTGATCGATGGGTGCCGGGAGGCCGATCGGGCCATTCCGGTCGCCAGCCATCTGGCCGCAGACCTTGAACGGAAGGGGTTGGTAAACGTGTCGGCCCACCCCAATGGCGTCGATGTCGGCCACTTCGCGCCGCGACCGGACGACGGCTGGCTGCGACGCCGGTTGGGAATCCCGGGGAATGCCCGCATCGTCCTCCATGTCTCCAATTTCAAACCGGTCAAGTGCATCGCCGACATCGTCGGCTCGGCGGCGGAGACGATGGCCGCCGACCCGAATATCTTCTATGTCCTCGTCGGCGAGGGCGGTGAACGCGCCGGGATGGAGGCGCAGGCGGCGGGGCTGGGATTGTCTGACCGGTTTCGCTTTCCGGGTTGGGTTTCGCATCAGGCCTTGCCCGATTACTACCGCATGGCCGACCTTTTCGTGCTGGCCTCGTCAACCGAGGTCGCGCCCCTGGCGTTGCTCGAGGCCATGGCCTGTGGGGCGGCGGTCGTTGCCAGCGATATTCCCGCGTCGCGTGAAATCATCGACGACGGCATCGATGGCGTGCTTTACCGGCAGGGCGATGTCGGCGCCTTGGCCCGGACGCTCATGGACCTGTTGGAGGACAGCGAACGCCGTCGGCGCATTGGCGCGGCGGTGCGGCGAAAAATGCAAGATCGGCGTGATCTGGCGGTCATAACCGCCGGTCTCGAGGCGAAGCTCTTGCAACTCATCCGTGCCCGGGCCGGGCCCGAACCGGCGCTGTCAGCTTCGTCGTGACTATGCGGCGCTCCTGACCACAGCGCTATTGCCGTTCCGTGGTATTTCATTCCATAATGTGGAATTGGGAGAAAATTGGGTCAAGCCGGCCCGCGCTCGCGATGAGATCGATCTTTGACACTGCCGCGGATGGAGAGAATGGTCGCAAGAAATCAATCGGGCGCCGCCAGGAAGCGACGCGCCGCCAAACCGGAGAACGATCGCGCCGCCGGTCAGGTGCAGTCGGTGTCACGGGCGCTGCGGATATTGGGCCGCCTGGCCGAGCATGAATTCGGCCTCAGTCTCTCCGATCTTGCCCAAAGCGTCGGTCTCGCCCAATCGACGACGCACCGGCTGCTAACCACACTGCAGGCCGAGCGCTATGTGCGTTTCGATTCCGCCCGCAGCGTGTGGACCGTCGGCGTGCAGTCCTTCATCGTCGGCAACTCATTCATCCGGTCGCGGAATTTGGTCGCGATCGCCTATCCGGTGATGCAGGAATTGATGGAGCAGGCCGGGGAAACCGCGAACCTGGCGGTCGAGAACGACGGCATCGCGGTCTATCTGGCCCAGATCGAATGCGCCCAGGTTATGCGGGCCTTCGTCGTACCCGGATCGCAGGCGCCGCTTCATTGCTCGGGCGTCGGCAAGGCGCTGCTTGCGGCGCAGGCAGAGGCGACCGTCGCCAAGATGGTGCGCAAGCGCGGTTTGCTGAAGCTGACCCCCAACACGATCACCTCGCCGGCGGTGCTGCGCGACGAGCTCATCGAATGCCGCCGCAAGGGTTATGCCTACGACGACGAAGAGCAGGCGATCGGCCTGCGCTGCGTGGCCTCGGTCATCTACGATGAATACACTCGCCCGCTGGCGGCGTTGTCGGTGTCTGGCCCCAAGGCGCGGATCGACGATGAGCGGTTGCCGGTGATTGGAACTACGGTCAAGGCCATGGCCGGCCGTATTACCACTGAAATGGGCGGCCGCCCGCCCGACTAGCACATCGCCACACGCGGCGGCCCGTCGTTCGGCCCGGTGTTGGAGTTCCGCACCTGCTTCCCGGCAACCCGCCAATCCGGCCGTGATTCGCTTGTCCGGCTTCGAAATCGCGCATGTATCCGAAAAAAGAAATAGGTAACATATTGTGATTAAATATTTTTCTGTGAATATCCCATGATGCGGAATGATAGTTCATTTTTGTTGACGGGCGAGCCGTCACTCGCGATCATGGGCCGGACAAAAGCTATGCATTCTCGGGAGGACACCGATGGCAAGAATGAACGCGGCGGAAGCGGCAATCCGCGTATTGGAGCGGGAAGGCGCGACGGTCGCCTTCGGCGTCCCCGGCGCGGCCATCAACCCGCTCTACGCGGCGATGCGACGTCGGCAGACGATCGACCATGTTCTGGCTCGGCATGTCGAAGGCGCCTCCCACATGGCCGAGGGCTATACCCGCGCCAAGCCGGGCAATATCGGCGTCTGTATCGGCACGTCCGGCCCCGCCGGCACCGATATGATCACCGGGCTCTATTCGGCGAGCGCCGATTCGGTCCCGATCCTCTGCGTCACCGGGCAGGCGCCCCGGGCCAAGCTGGCCAAGGAGGATTTCCAGGCCGTCGATATCGAATCGATCGCCAAACCGGTAACCAAATGGGCGATCACGGTGCAGGAACCGGCGCTGGTGCCGCGGGTCTTTCAGCAGGCCTTTCACGTCATGCGGTCGGGCCGCCCGGGTCCGGTGCTGATCGATCTGCCGATCGATGTCCAGATGGCCGAGATCGAGTTCGACGACGAGACCTACGAACCGCTGCCGGTTTACAAACCGACGGCGAGCCGCCGGCAGATCGAGAAGGCAATGACGATGCTCAACGATTCCGAGCGTCCGTTGATCGTATCCGGGGGCGGCATCATCAATGCCGACGCGTCCGACTTGCTGGTCGAATTCGCCGAGATCACCGGTGTCCCCGTGGTTCCGACCCTGATGGGTTGGGGCACGATCCCCGACGACCATCCGCTGATGGTGGGGATGGTTGGGTTGCAGACCAGCCACCGCTACGGCAACGCCACTTTTCTTAAATCCGATTTCGTCCTCGGCATCGGCAACCGCTGGGCCAACCGCCACACCGGCTCGGTCGAAACCTATACCAAGGGGCGGACCTTCGTTCACGTCGATATCGAGCCGACCCAGATCGGCCGCGTCTTCATGTCCGACTACGGCATCGTATCCGACGCCAAGGCGGCGCTCGAGCTGTTCGTCGAAGTGGCCAAGGAATGGCGCGCGGCGGGCAAGCTGAAGGACCGCAGCGCATGGGCCGCCGAGGGCGAACACCGCAAGCTCAACATGCTGCGCAAGACCCACTTCGACAACGTGCCGCTCAAGCCGCAGCGCGTCTATCAGGAAATCAACGAAGCCTTCGGGCGCGACGTCTGCTACGTCACGACCATCGGTCTGTCGCAGATCGCGGCGGCCCAATTCCTCCACGTCTACAACCCGCGCAACTGGATCAACGCCGGCCAGGCTGGCCCCTTGGGCTGGACCCTGCCGGCCGCGCTCGGCGTGCGCAAGGCCTGCCCCGACCGTGAGATCGTCGCCCTTTCCGGCGATTACGATTTTCAATTCATGATCGAGGAATTGGCGGTCGGTGCTCAGTTCAAGCTGCCCTACCTGCATATCGTCGTGAACAATTCCTATCTCGGCCTGATCCGCCAGGCTCAGCGCGGTTTCGAGATGGACTACAACGTCCAGCTGTCGTTCGAGAACATCAACGCGCCGGACCTGCAGGATTACGGCGTCGACCACGTGGCGGTCGCCGAAGGGCTGGGCTGCAAGGCGATCCGGGTCAAGAGCCCGAACGAATTCAAGGAGGCCTTCGACCGCGCCGCCCAGCTGATGGCGGAACACCGGGTTCCGGTCGTGCTCGAGTTCATTCTCGAGCGGGTCACCAATATCTCGATGGGGACCGAAGTCGACGGCGTCAATGAGTTCGAGGAGATCCTGTGCCTCGATCCGTCGCTGACGATCGATGACGTCTCGGGATCCGTTCTCAATACCGGCGACGACGACGGAGCGGCGCCGGGACGATGACAGGGTCGCGCCCCATGATCGGCGAATGACTGGCCGGCCGGGGAGCGCGAAACGAACCAGGATCGACTGCCAATAGGTGAGGAACACCGCCATGCCCAAGCTTGCCGCCAACCTGACGATGATGTTCAACGAGGTCGACTTTCTCGATCGCTTCCAGGCCGCCGCCGAGGCCGGCTTCAAGGGTGTCGAGTACCTGTTCCCCTATGATTTCGACAAGGCCGAACTGGCCCGACGCCTGCACGACAACAATTTGGTTCAGGTCCTGCACAATCTGCCGGCCGGAGATTGGGGTGCCGGCGAACGCGGAATCGGCTGTCTCCCCGACCGGGTCGGCGAGTTTCAGGACGGGGTCGGCACCGCCATCGACTACGCCCGCGCGCTCGATTGCCCTCGGATCAACTGTTTGGCCGGGATCGCACCCGATGGTGTCGATCCGGACCGGCTCTCCTCGACTTTGGTCGACAATCTACGCTTTGCCGCCGGCAAGCTCGCGGACGCCGGCATCAAACTGCTCATCGAGCCGATCAACACGCGCGATATTCCAGGCTTCTTCCTCTCCGGCACGGCGCAGGGCTGCGCCATCATCGATGCGGTCGGTTCGGACAATCTCTGGCTGCAATACGACATCTACCACATGCAGATCATGGAGGGCGACCTGGCGCCGACCATCGAGGCCAACCTGGCCCGCATCGACCATCTCCAGCTCGCCGACAATCCGGGACGACATGAGCCGGGGACTGGCGAGATCAACTATCCGTTCCTGTTCGGCTTCATCGATGGGCTCGGCTATGACGGTTGGATCGGCTGCGAATACAAGCCCGCGACAACGACGGTCGAGGGCCTGTCGTGGGCCGCTCCATACCTCTCGGGCACGGCTTAACGCATCCCCATTTCGAAAGGAAAACCGCAATGGCAAAGGTAGGGTTTATCGGACTCGGTATCATGGGCGCGCCGATGGCGGAGCATCTTCTGGCCGCCGGCAATGAGCTGTTCGTTCATAGCCGTTCCGCGCCGCCGCAGGGGTTGATCGACGCCGGCGCGGTGGCGTGCGCGAACGGCAAGGCAGTAGCGGAACAGGCCGACATTATCATCACCATGGTTCCCGATACCCCGCATGTCGCAGATGTACTGTTCGGCGACGGCGGTGTTGCCGAAGGCTTGAGCCCGGGGAAGACGGTCGTCGATATGAGCTCGATCTCGCCAATCGAAACCAAGGATTTCGCACGCCGCATCAACGAGGCCGGGTGCGACTATCTGGATGCGCCGGTTTCCGGCGGCGAGGTCGGCGCCAAGGCGGCGACCCTGACGATCATGATCGGTGGGCCCGAAGATGCCTTCAACAAGGTCAAGCCGCTGTTCGACGCGATGGGCAAGAATGTGACCCTGGTCGGCGGCAACGGCGACGGTCAGACGACCAAGGTCGCCAACCAGATCATCGTCGCCTTGACCATCGAGGCGGTCGGCGAGGCGTTGCTGTTCGCATCGAAGGCTGGCGCCCACCCCGCCAAGGTGCGTGGCGCGCTGATGGGCGGGTTTGCGTCGTCGAAGATTCTCGAAATCCATGGCGAGCGCATGGTCAAGCGCACCTTCGATCCCGGGTTCCGCATCGAGTTGCACCAGAAAGATTTGAACTTGGCCTTGAGCGGCGCCCGCGCCCTCGGCGTCGCGTTGCCGAATACCGCGACCTGCCAGGAACTCTTCAATGGCTGCGTCGCCAACGGCGGCGCGGCGTGGGATCATTCGGCCATGGTCAAGGCGCTGGAACTGTTGGCCGCCCATGAAATCGGCCAGGGCACGGATGGCGCCGCGGGATGATCATGTCCGCCAGTCCGCTCTCCGCCGCGGTGTTTCGCCAGGCGGCAGCGGTTTCCGGTTGTCGGGAGCGCTCCATCGGCGCTCGGTTCCTGCTTGTGAATACAGTGCAGTTTTAGTATTGTATCCATAAATGAAAATCTTTTGTATCCCATTCGGATCCATACAAGAAAGGCAAGGGGGTGGCACAAGGGCCTAGAGCGACAAGCCTCGCTGACATCAATGCGATGGACCAGACGGCTTTCGTCGACTTGCTCGGCGGCGTTTTCGAACATTCGCCCTGGGTCGCCCGCGAGGCTTGGCAGGCGCGGCCCTTCTCCTCCACCGACGACCTTCATCGTGCCATGACCGGCGTAGTCGAAGCCGCGGATCGCGACAAGCAACTGGCATTGCTGTGCAGCCATCCGGAGCTTTCGGGCAAGGAAGCGGATGCCGGCGCGCTGACGTCCTATTCGGAAGACGAGCAATCGGGCGTCGGCCTCAATGCTCTGTCGTCTGAGGAAGCCGCCCGCATCAGACGGCTCAACGCGGAGTATCGAGAGAAGTTCGGTTTTCCGTTTATCATCGCGGTTCGAAATCACACCAAGGGTTCGATTTTCAATGAACTCGAGCAGCGCTTGGGTAACGAACCTGAGACCGAACTCACCAATGATCTGAAGCAGGTATTCGCGATCACCCGATTGCGACTCGAGGACATCGTTCCGGACCGTGGCGGATTTGCGGAGCCCGCCGCCGACACCGGCTGACCGCCATGACCGGGCCCCGGCCGTCGACATTGGGCGGCGCCCAATCGGTACCGAGGAGGACAGCATCCATCAGACATTCGACGAAGCCGGGTCCCAGCCCGCTACGGGTGCGACGATCGCCGGCGGCATTGCCTTGATCAATTCGATCGCCAATCTGGCCGGGTTCGGCGCGCCCTGGGCGTTGGGCGCGATCCGCGACGCGACCGGCGAGCTGTCGATCGGGTTATTCGGGATCGCCGCCATCGAGGCCATGACTCTGGTGCTGATTTTGGTCTTTATCCGGAAGCGCAAGAAGCCAGCCTGACGACGCGCCGAAGCGGGGCGGATCGAATCACGGAACCACCGGCGTAATTCGCTTCTGCGTTGCCGCCGGCACGTTGGCGGGATCGATCCTCGCGCTCGTGATGTGGACGAGGCCGGGGGCAGGTCCCGGATGACCGGTTCAAACGGAGATAACGCCGATCGATGGTAAATCCCACGCACAAATCCCAACGTGAGTTCCTCCACTTCCTGCTCGATCGCGCGCTTGCGACCGCGGACCCGGCGCGTTGCGTGCCGCCCTATCTGCCCGAGCCGGGGCCCGGCCGAACCGTCGTCGTCGGTGCCGGCAAGGCGGCGGCGGCGATGGCACGCGCGGTCGAGGACAACTGGGACGGTCCGCTCGAAGGGTTGGTCACCACGCGCTATGGACACACGGTGCCATGCGACCGCATCGAAGTGGTCGAGGCCGCGCACCCGGTACCGGACGCTGCCGGCCGCGATGCCGCGCGGCGCATCCTCGAACTGGTCGGCGGCCTGACAGCGAACGATCTCGCGCTCTGTCTGATCTCGGGCGGCGGTTCGTCGCTGCTGTCGTTGCCGGCCCCGCCGCTGGACCTCGAGGATAAGCAGGACGTCAACCGGGCGCTGCTCAAATCCGGCGCCACGATTCACGAAATGAACACCGTCCGCAAGCATCTGTCGGCGATCAAGGGTGGGCGGTTGGCCGCCGCCGCGGCGCCGGCTCGGGTGGTGACGCTGACGATCTCCGACGTTCCCGGCGATGACCCCTCGGTCATCGCGTCGGGCCCGACCGTGCCCGATGTGACCACGTCGGCCGACGCAATCGAGATTCTCGAAAAGTATGGTATCGATGTGCCGGGACGCGTCGCCGCGCTCCTCCGCAGCGCGGACTCGGAAACGCCCAAGCCCGGGGATCCCGGCCTCGCTGGCTCCGAGATCCACATGATCGCGACCCCCCAGGCCATGCTCGAGGAAGCCGCCTCGGCGGTCGAGGCAGCCGGCTTGACGGCGGCCATTCTGAGCGACCGCATCGAGGGCGAGACCCGCGACGTCGCCGCCGTCCATGCCGCGATCGCGCGCCAGGTGGCAGCCCACGGTCAACCGGTGGCGCCACCGGCGGTCCTGTTGTCGGGAGGGGAGACCACGGTCACCGTCCGCGGCGATGGGCGCGGCGGTCCCAACGCCGAATTCCTGCTTGCGCTCGCCATTGCCCTCGACGGCCTGGGCGGGGTCTATGCTTTGGCCTGCGACACCGACGGCATCGACGGCACCGAGGACAACGCCGGCGCCTTCGTCGCGCCGGACACCCTGGCGCGGGCCCGGGTCGCCGGCCTGGACCGGCGGGACTATCTCGGCCGCAACGACGGCTACGCGTTTTTCGAGGCCCTCGGCGATCTGATCAAGACCGGTCCCACGCTCACCAACGTCAACGATTTCCGCGCCATTTTGATCGAAGCGCGGTACGACGCATAGAATGTCTGTACCTGAACGCACAGCGCTCTAGACTGACGCTTCCATGCAAACCAATTTCTCAATTGCCCAATTGGCCAACCCCGATATCGAGGAAGCGGAGCGCATTCTTCGCGCCTGTGTCCATTGCGGGTTCTGCACTGCGACTTGCCCGACTTACGTGTTGCTCAGCGACGAATTGGACAGCCCGCGAGGCCGCATCTATCTGATCAAGGACATGCTGGAGAACGGCAAGGCGGCCAGCGGCCATGTGGTCAAGCATATCGATCGCTGCCTTTCCTGCCTGTCCTGCATGACGACCTGCCCATCCGGCGTCCACTACATGCATCTCGTCGATCATGCGCGCGCGCACATCGCGGAGACATTTACGCGGCCGGCGCCTGAGCGCTGGCTGCGCCGCATCCTGCAGATCGTTCTGCCCAACCCGATGTTGTTTCGCCTGTCGTTGCTCGGTGCGTGGTTCGTACGGCGGGCAGCGCGCTTGTTCCCGGGACGGCTCAAGGCCATCGTCGGCATGGCGCCGGCACGAATCGCCAGTCCGAGCCCGGTCGACCGGCCGCAGATCATTCCCGCCGAGGGCGACCGCCGGGCCCGCGTCGCCATTCTGTCGGGCTGTGCCCAGCAGGTGCTGGCCCCGCAGATCAACGAGGCGACCGTGCGCCTGCTGGCCCGCCACGGGGTCGAGGTGATCATCGCCAAGGGTGCCGGATGTTGTGGCGCTCTGGTCCATCACATGGGCGAGGAGGCGTCCGCCCTGGCGGCGGCGAAGGCCAACATCGCGGCGTGGACCGCCGAACTCGAAGGCGACGGTCTGGACGCGGTGGTCATAAATGCCTCGGGCTGCGGCACCACGGTCAAGGATTACGGCTACATGCTGCGCCACGACGACGACTGGGCCGAGCGGGCCGCGCGCATCTCCGCGATCACCAGGGATGTTACCGAATTCATGGCCACGCTCGAGCTCATGCCGCCGGTGCGGCGGACAAATGCCGCGGTCGCCTATCACTCGGCCTGCTCGATGCAGCACGGTCAACAAATTCGATTACCTCCCAAGCAACTGCTCGCCGGGGCGGGGTTCACCGTCAACGACGTACCGGAAAGCCATCTCTGTTGCGGCTCCGCCGGAACATACAACCTCATGCAACCGCGGATCGCGGCGCGGCTCAGGGACCGCAAGGTCGCCAATATCGAGCGCACCAGGCCCAACGTTATCGCCACCGGCAATATAGGATGTATGATGCAGATCGCCGGCGGGACCGATATTCCAATCGTACACACGATCGCCCTTCTCGACTGGGCGACCGGCGGGCCGGCACCTGTCGACGCCTTGGGCAGGACGGTCGAGATGAGCGCGCTTCCGAACTAGCGCGCTGGCGACCCAAAGGGACGAATCGAGTGCGGCTCGCCGCGCTCGCGGCCGACGGCAAGGCCGCGGATTACGGGGAGAAAGACCCATGCCACGACCCCAGGACGACCACGATATCGATCCCATCGAGACGCGCGAATGGCTGGATTCGATCGAATCTGTCATCGATGCCGAAGGGCCCGATCGCGCGCATTTTCTGCTCGAGAAAACGATGGCCCGCGCCCGCGCCGCCGGGGCCAACCTTCCCTACCGCCCGACCACGGCCTATCTCAACACGATCCCGCGCGAGCAGGAGGCCCGAATTCCCGGGGATCCCGGTCTCGATTGGCGTATCCGTGCGATCACGCGGTGGAATGCGATGGCGATGGTGCTGCGGGCCAACCGCATCACAAGCGAGCTCGGTGGACACATCGCCAGCTTCGCCTCGTCGGCGACACTCTATGACACCGGGCTCAATTATTTCTGGCGCGCGCGCAACGACGATCACGGCGGCGACCTCGTCTATTATCAGGGCCATGCGGTGCCCGGGATCTATGCCCGCGCCTACCTCGAAGGCCGCCTGACCGAAGAGCAGTTGCTCAAATTCCGCCAGGAGGTCGACGGCGGTGGGCTGTCATCCTACCCCCATCCTTGGCTGATGCCCGATTTTTGGCAGTTCCCGACGGTATCCATGGGGCTCGGGCCGCTGATGGCGATCTACCAGGCGCGGTTCATGAAGTACCTCCACAATCGCGGCCTGATCGACATGAAGGACCGCAAGGTCTGGGCGTTCCTCGGCGACGGCGAAATGGACGAACCGGAATCCCTGGGCGCGATCAGCCTGGCCGCGCGTGAAGACCTCGATAACCTGGTTTTCGTCATCAACTGCAACCTGCAGCGCCTCGACGGGCCGGTGCGCGGCAACGGCAAGATCATCCAAGAGCTGGAGGGCGAGTTCCGCGGCGCCGGCTGGAACGTCATCAAGGTAATATGGGGGGCAAATTGGGATCCCTTGCTGGCGCGCGACGAGACCGGTCTGTTGCGCCGGCGGATGGAGGAATGCGTCGATGGCGAGTACCAAGCCTTCAAGGCGAAGGGCGGCGCCTATACGCGCGAGCATTTCTTCGGCAAGTATCCCGAGTTGAAGGAAATGGTCGCGACCATGTCGGACGAGGATATCTGGCGCCTCAACCGTGGCGGTCACGACCCGCACAAGGTCTATGCCGCCTACGCCGCCGCCGTTGCCCACAGCGGTCAGCCGACGGTGATCCTGGCCAAGACGATCAAGGGCTACGGCATGGGCATCGCCGGCGAGGGGCAGAACATCACCCACCAGCAGAAAAAGATGGGCGAGGAAGCACTGACCGCGTTCCGCGACCGCTTCAATATTCCCGTCCCCGACGACGAGCTGGAAAACGCACCGTTCATCGATTTTCCCGAGGACAGCGCCGAGGCCAAGTACCTCAAGGAACGGCGCGCCGCGCTCGGCGGCGCGACGCCGGCCCGGCACCACGACGTACCGGCCTTGCCCATACCCGATCTCAAGGCGTTCGACGCACAGCTCAAAGACAGTGGCGAGCGAGAAATTTCGACGACGATGGCGCTCGTCCGCATCCTCAACACGTTGTGCCGTGACAAGGCGATCGGCAAATATGTGGTCCCGATCGTGCCCGACGAAAGCCGTACTTTCGGCATGGAGGGTATGTTCCGCCAGCTCGGCATCTATTCGCCGGCGGGCCAGCTCTACCGGCCCGAGGACGCCGACCAGCTGATGTTCTACAAGGAGGACAGCAAGGGCCAGGTCTTGCAGGAGGGCATCAACGAGGCCGGCGCGATGTCGTCGTGGATCGCGGCCGCCACTTCCTACGCCAATCACGGTGTGCCGATGATTCCGTTCTTTATTCTGTATTCGATGTTCGGCTTCCAGCGCGTCGGCGATTTGTGCTGGGCGTCGGGCGATATCCGCGCTCGCGGCTTCATCGTCGGCGGCACCGCGGGGCGGACCACACTCGCCGGCGAGGGGCTTCAGCACCAGGACGGCCACAGCCATATCCTGGCGGGGACGGTGCCCAATTGCATCTCCTACGACCCGACCTTCGCCTACGAGCTCGCGGTCATCATCCAGGACGGGCTGCGGCGTATGTTCGTCGATCGCGAGAGCGTCTATTTCTACGTCACCGTGATGAATGAGAACTATGTCCATCCGGCCATGCCGGCGGGCGCCGAGGACGGCATCCGCAAGGGGCTCTACCTGTTCCGCGAAGCCGGCGGGCGGGCGAAAAAAAAGCGCGTCCAACTGCTCGGCAGCGGCACCATACTGCGCGAAGCGATCGCGGCGGCCGAACTGTTGGAACAGGATTTCGGCGTTGCCGCCGATATCTGGAGTGCGCCCAGCCTCAACGAAGCGGCACGCGAAGGCCATGATTGTCTGCGCTGGAACCGACTCCACCCGGAACAGCAGCCGAAGACGAGTTACGTCGAACAATGCCTGCGTGAGCGGTCCGGCCCGATAATCGCGGCGACCGACTACATGAAGAACTACGCCGAACAAATTCGCGCCTTCGTGCCGCGGTCCTATCACGTCCTCGGCACCGACGGCTTCGGCCGCTCGGACACGCGGCGGCAATTGCGCAGGCATTTCGAGGTCGACCGCTTTCACATCGTGGCGATGGCATTGAAGGCGTTGGCCGACGAAGGAACGATCCCGACGTCGGAGGTGACCAAAGCGATCACGGCGTATGAAATCGATTCCGAAAGGCCCGATCCACGCCTGGCCTAAGTCGGCGTGCCGGACCGCAACGGAAAACTCATTCAGGGGAGTGTGACCATGGCCGATCTCGTTGAGTTGAAGGTGCCGGACATCGGCGATTTCAGCGATGTCGAGGTCATCGAGGTGCATGTCGGCGCCGGCGACTCGGTCAACGAAGAAGATCCGCTGATCACCTTGGAAAGCGACAAGGCATCAATGGAAATCCCGTCGAGCCACGCCGGCAAGATCAAGGAAATCAAGGTCGGGCTCGGCGACCGCGTTTCCGAAGGGACCGTGGTCGCGCTGATCGAGCCCGGCGAAGCGTCGATTCCGGTGGCGCCGCCGTCGCCGGAAGGGGTCCAGGAACCGGATTCGGAACCCCCGGCACCGGTCGTCGAAAGCACCGAGGATACCCCGGCACCGCCGCCGCCGCCGCCAAGCGGCGCCGCCGCGGGTGGACCATTGGCGCCGGTCGATGAGGCGGGGTTCGGCAAGGCTCATGCCGGCCCGTCCGTGCGCGCCTTCGCGCGCGAGCTCGGCGCCGACCTGTCCCGGGTTCAGGGCACCGGCGCCAAGGGCCGTATCGTGCGCGAGGATGTCATCGCCTATGTCAAGGGCGAGTTGATCCGGCCGCGCGCCGAAACCGCGGCGGCGGTTCCCGCGGGCGCGGCGGGTGTCGGCATCCCGCCGGTCCCCGAGGTCGATTTTTCCAAGTTCGGCGACATCGAGACCGTCGAGCTCAGCCGCATCAAACGTCTCTCCGGTCCGGCGCTGCACCGGTCATGGCTCAACGTTCCCCACGTCACCCACAACGACGAGGCCGACATCACCGATCTCGACGCCTATCGCAAGGAAATGGATACGGCCGCCAAGGAACAGGGCTACCGCATCACGTTGCTCGCCTTCCTGATGAAGGCCTGCATCCCGGCGCTCAAGCAGTTCCCCGAGGTGAACTCTTCATTATCGCCCGACGGGCAGAGCCTGATCCTCAAGAAATATTTCCACATCGGCATCGCCGTCGACACGCCGGGCGGCCTGGTCGTCCCGGTATTCCGCGACGTCGACCGCAAGGGCGTTGTCGAGCTGGCCCGGGAGATGGGCGAGACCAGCGCACGGGTTCGCGACGGCAAGCTCGGCCCCAACGATTTGCAAGGCGCTTGCTTCACGATCTCAAGCCTCGGCGGCATCGGCGGCACCAGCTTCACGCCGATCGTGAACGCGCCCGAAGTTGCAATCCTCGGCGTCACCCGGTCGCAGGTGAAGCCGGTATGGAATGGCGCCGACTTCAAGCCGCGGCTGATGCTGCCGCTCTCACTGTCGTACGATCATCGGGTCATCGACGGCGCACTGGCGGCGCGCTTCGCCGCCCATTTGTGCCACCTCCTCGGCGACGTCCGCCGGTTGCTGCACTAGCCGCCGGGGAGGGGGAGAGCCATGAGCAAGGTTGTCGAAATCGCCGTCCCCGACATCGGCGACTTTACCGATGTGCCGATTATCGAGATCTATGTCACCGCCGGCGACCACATCGCCGCCGAAGACGCGCTGATCTCACTCGAGAGCGACAAGGCGACGATGGAGGTGCCGGCGCCCCAAGGCGGGGTGGTCAAGGAGGTCAGGGTCGCGGTCGGCGACAAGGTCGCCCAAGGTTCGGTCATCTTGCTGCTCGAGGAGGCAGGTGAGACGGCGGAAGCGGCGCCGCGCGATGAGGTGGAGGAACCCGCCGCGTTGGCGCCGCCGGATCCGCCGAGCGACGGCTCGCCGAGCGGCGATTACGAATTCGTCGATGTGCGGGTCCCCGACATCGGCGACTTCAAGGACGTTCCAATCATCGAAATCCAGGTCGCGCCGGGCGATGCGGTGGCAGCCGAGGACCCGCTGATCACCCTGGAAAGCGACAAGGCGTCGATGGAGGTCCCGTCTCCTGTCGCCGGAACGGTGAAGGAGCTCAAGGTGGCGGTCGGCGACACGGTGTCGGAGGGTTCGCTGATACTGATCCTCGAGACCGGCGACGTCCCGGACGAAGCGGTACCGGTCGCGGCACCGGAGGCGGCCGTCGCGCCGGCGGCGGCAACGAAGGCGCGGCCGGTCACGATGTCAGGCGATGTCCATGCTGAGGTCGTCGTACTCGGCTCCGGCCCCGGCGGATATACGGCGGCCTTTCGCGCCGCCGACCTCGGCCTCAAGACCGTCCTCATCGAACGCTATCCGTCGCTCGGCGGCGTCTGCCTCAATGTCGGCTGCATCCCGTCCAAGGCGCTTCTTCATGCCGCCAAGGTGATCGCCGAGACCGAGGAGATGTCCGAACACGGTCTCGCCTTCGGCCGGCCCAAGATCGACCTCGACAAGTTGCGCGGGTGGAAGGAAAGCGTGGTCGCCAAACTGACCGGCGGTCTTGCCAGGCTGGCCAAACAGCGCAAGGTCCAAGTGGTGACCGGTTACGGACGCTTCGCCGGCGCCAATTTGATCTCGGTCCAAACCGCGGATGGCGCCACCACTTCGGTGTCGTTCGACCAGGCGATAATCGCCGCCGGGTCGCGGGTCGTCGAGCTACCGTTCGTGCCCCACGACGACCCTCGGGTGGTCGATTCGACCGGAGCGTTGGCGATGGGCGAGATCCCCGAGCGCCTGCTCGTCCTCGGCGGCGGCATCATCGGGCTCGAGATGGCGACCGTCTACGACGCGTTGGGGTCGAAGATCACCGTTGTCGAACTCATGGACGCGCTGATCCCGGGCGCCGACAAGGACATCGTGCGGCCGCTCCACAACCGTATCAAGAAGCGCTACGAAAACATCTTTCTCAAGACCAAGGTGACGGCGGTGGAGCCGAGGTCGAACGGGCTCGAAGTCACCTTCGACGGTCCGGATGGAACCAAGTCCGATACTTTCGATCAGGTTCTGGTCGCGGTCGGCCGCCGTCCCAACGGCGGATCGATCGGTGCCGAGAACGCCGGCATCGCGGTCGACGACCGCGGCTTCATCGCGACCGACAAGCAGATGCGCACCAACGTGCCGCATATCTTCGCCATCGGCGATATCGTCGGTCAGCCGATGCTGGCCCACAAGGCGACCCATGAAGGCAAGACCGCGGCCGAAGCGGCGGCAGGCATGAAGGTGGCTTTCGACGCCCGGGTCATCCCGTCGGTCGCCTATACCGATCCCGAAGTTGCCTGGGTCGGTATGACCGAGGGCGAAGCCAAGGCGGCGGGGCTGAAGGTCGGCAAGGGCGTGTTCCCGTGGGCAGCCAGCGGACGCTCGCTGAGTCTGGGTCGCGATGAGGGCGTGACAAAACTGCTGTTCGATGACAAAAACGAGCGCGTTCTTGGCGCCGGTATCGTCGGTCCGAACGCCGGCGACCTGATCGCCGAGGTTGCGCTTGCGATCGAAATGGGATGCGACGCCAAGGACATTGGGCTAACCGTCCACGCCCATCCGACGCTTTCGGAAACCGTCGCCTTCTCGGCGGAGGCCTTCGAGGGCACGATCACGGATTTGTACATGCCGAAAATGAAATAAACGAACTGTGGGCAATGAAATGAAGATCGGAGTACCGAAAGAAATCCACGACGGTGAACGCCGCGTCGCGACGACACCGGAAGTGGCCGAGCGGCTCGCGAAACTCGGGTTCACGGTGGCGATGGAGGCCGGCGCCGGCGCGCGAGCGAATTATTCGGATGACGCCTTCCGCGAGGTTGGCGTCGAAATCGTCGGCGATGCCAAGGCGCTTTGGGTGCAGTCGGAGATCGTACTCAAGGTCCGGCCGCCGCAGATCCATCCCGATCTCGGCGTGCACGAAGCCGATTTGCTGCCCGAGGGCGCGACCTTGATCAGCTTCATCTGGCCGGCCCAGAACGAGGAGCTGATGCAGCGATTGGCGGCGCGTAAGGTGACCGTCTTGGCGATGGACAGCGTGCCGCGAATCTCGCGGGCGCAGAAACTCGACGCCTTGAGCTCGATGGCCAACATCGCCGGCTATCGGGCCGTGGTCGAAGCCGCCGGCCGCTTCGGCCGCTTCTTTACCGGCCAGATCACCGCGGCGGGGAAGGTCGCGCCGGCCAAGGTCATGATCATCGGCGCTGGCGTTGCCGGGCTTTCGGCGATCGGGGCGGCGCGCGGCCTCGGCGCCATCGTCCGCGCCTTCGACACCCGGCCCGAGGTCAAGCAGCAGGTGGAGAGCATGGGCGCCGAGTTCCTCGAGCTCGATTTCGCGGAAGAAGGTTCGGGCGCCGGCGGCTATGCCAAGGTGATGAGCGAAGAGTTCATCAAGGCCGAAATGGAGCTCTTCGCCGAACAGGCGATGGAGGTCGATATCATCATCACCACCGCGCTGATTCCGGGCAAGCCGGCCCCCAAGCTTATCACCGCCGGCATGGTCGAGAGCATGCGCGACGGCAGCGTCATCGTCGACATGGCTGCCGAGCAGGGCGGCAATTGCGAGCTCACGGAACCCGGTGACGTGGTCGTTCGCAATGGTGTATCGATCGTCGGCTATACCGATCTGCCGAGCCGGTTGGCGACCCAGTCGAGCCAGCTCTACGCCACCAATTTGCGTCACATGCTGACCGATCTGACGCCCGAAAAGGACGGCCAGATCGTGGTCGACATGGACGACGACGTGGTCCGCGGGACGACGGTCATCAAGGATGGCGAGATCACCTGGCCGCCGCCGCCGCCCAAAGTGCCGGCGATCGCGCCGGCGGCGGCCAAGCCGGCCGCACCGCCGCCGCCGTCGCCGGCCGAAGCGGCCCGCAAGAAAGGCATCGCGTCGCTGATCGTCATCGCGCTGGGAGCGCTCGCCCTGATCGGTATCGGCAGCGTAGCGCCGCCGGACTTCATGGCCCACTTCACGGTCTTCGTGCTGGCTTGTTTCATTGGCTACCAGGTGATCTGGAATGTCACCCCGGCGCTGCATACGCCGCTGATGAGCGTGACCAACGCGATCAGCGGCATCATCGTCATCGGCGCGTTGCTCCAAGTGTCGAGCCCGTCGGTCATCGTCGTCATCCTGGCCGCGTTCTCGGTGTTGATCGCGTCGATCAATGTCGTCGGCGGGTTCCTGGTGACCCAGCGCATGCTGAAAATGTTCCGCAGGAGCTAGGCCATGACCCAAGGGCTCGTTACCGTCTCCTATATCGCCGCCAGCATCCTGTTCATCCTCAGCCTCGGCGGGTTGAGCCACCAGGAATCGGCGCGCCGCGGCAACATCTTCGGCATCATCGGCATGGCGATCGCCATCGCGGCGACGATCCTCGCCGCCGAGGTCACCGGCTATGCCGTGCTGGTGCCGATGATGATTCTTGGTGCCATCGCCGGCGCCTATGTCGCCTCAAAGGTCGAGATGACGCAGATGCCGCAGCTGGTCGCCATGCTGCACAGCTTCGTCGGTCTCGCCGCGGTGATGGTCGGCATAGCCACCTATATCGCCCCCGACTCCCATTTCGAAGGGACCGAAAAGGTCATCCACGACGTCGAGATCTATCTCGGCGTGTTCATCGGCGCCATTACCTTCACCGGCTCGGTCATCGCCTTCGGCAAGCTCGACGCGCGAATCTCCAGCAAGCCGCTGATGCTGCCCGCGCGTCACTGGATGAACCTGGCGGCGATCCTAGTTTGCCTGTGGCTGGGCTGGGAATTCCTCACCGCCGCCTCGGTCGGCTGGGGGCTATTTCCGCTCCTGGTCATGACCGCGATCGCCTTCGTTCTCGGCGTCCACCTGGTGATGGCGATCGGCGGCGCCGACATGCCGGTGGTGGTGTCGATGTTGAACAGCTATTCCGGCTGGGCGGCGGCGGCGACCGGATTCATGCTGTCGAACGACCTGCTGATCGTCGTCGGCGCCCTGGTCGGCTCTTCCGGCGCGATCCTCAGCTACATCATGTGCCGGGCGATGAACCGCAGCTTTATCAGCGTCATCCTCGGCGGCTTCGGCACCGGCGGCGGCGCTGCGGCGGAGAGCGAAGGCGGCGAAGTCATCGCGACCTCGGTCGAAGAAGTGGCGGCGATGCTGAGCGACGCCAATGCGGTCATCATCGTGCCCGGCTACGGCATGGCGGTGGCCCAGGCGCAGAACGCGGTCAGCGACATCACCGCCAAGCTGCGGGCCAAGGGCATCAAGGTCCGCTTCGGCATCCACCCGGTCGCCGGGCGTCTGCCGGGGCACATGAACGTGCTGCTGGCCGAGGCCAAGGTGCCCTACGACATCGTCCTCGAAATGGACGAGATCAACCACGACTTTCCGGAAACCGATGTCGTGCTGGTGATCGGCGCCAACGACATCGTCAACCCGGGTGCCCAGGAGGATCCGAACAGCCCGATCGCCGGCATGCCGGTGCTCGAGGTGTGGAAGGCGAAGACCGCCGTGGTGCTCAAGCGCAGCATGGCGACAGGCTATGCCGGCGTCGACAACCCGCTGTTCTATAAGGAGAACACCCGCATGCTGTTCGGCGACGCCAAGGACAGCGTCGACGGCGTGCTGCGTCACGTCGAAAGCTGATCCATGGCGCTCGAGCTGGCCTATCAGGCGGCCGGCGAGGGGCCGCCGCTGATCATCCTGCACGGCCTCTTCGGCAGCGGGCGCAACTGGACCTCGATCGCCCGCCGTCTCGGCGACCGCCACCGGGTCTATACGTTGGACCTCCGCAACCACGGCGACTCGCCTTGGGATCCGTCGATGGACTACATCGACATGGCGGCGGACGTGGTCGCCTTCATGGACGTTCAGGGGCTCGAAACGGCGGCGGTGATCGGCCATTCCATGGGCGGCAAGGCGGCGATGGCGCTGGCCCTCGAGCAAGGCGCCCGGGTCTCGGCGCTGGTCGTCGTCGATATCGCCCCGGTGACCTATGACCAAAGACACTTGCCCTATGTACGGGCGATGCAGGCCGTCGACCTCGCCGTCGCGCGGCGCCGCAGCGAGGTCGATGCGCGCCTTCGCGACGCGATCCCCGACGCCGGCATCCGCGCCTTCCTGCTTCAGAACCTGACCCCGGTCGAGGGCGGGGCGGCCTGGCGCCTCAATCTCGACGCGCTGGCCGCCGAGATGCCGCGCCTGGTGGATTTTCCGCGCCCGCTGCTCGACCGGCGCTACACCGGTCCGGCGTTGTTCGTCGCCGGCGCGCGCTCCGACTTCGTCGGCGCCGAGCACGGCGACCTGATCGGGCGCTTGTTCCCGCGGGCGGTGGTCGAGACGGTGGCCGACGCCGACCATTGGGTCCACGCCGACCAGCCCGACAAATTCGTCGCCGCGGTCACCGGGTTTCTCGATTCGACCGGATAGTGCCTAACCGCCGAGGAAGGCGTCGCGCAGGCGGTCGCCGTCGCGCAGCTCGGCGGCCGGCCCCGACGCCGCCACCCGGCCCAGCTTGAGCACGTAGGCCCGGTCGCAGACGTCGAGCGCGCGGGCGGCGTTCTGCTCGGCGAGCAGCACGGCAGTGCCCGTATCGGCGATCCGGCGCACCGTCGCCAACACTTCGGCGACCAGGATCGGCGACAGGCCCAGGCTCGGCTCGTCGAGCAGCATCAGGCGAGGATTGCCGACCAGGGCGCGGCCGATCGACACCATCTGCTGCTGGCCGCCGGACAATTGCCAACCCGGCGTGTCGCACCGTTGGCGCAACCCGGGGAACAGATCGAACACGCGTTCGAAACGCCGCACCCGCTCGCGCTTCGGCGCCCAGCAGCCGACCTCGAGGTTTTCGCGCACCGTCATGCCGGGAAATATGCGGCGCCCCTCCGGGCTATAGCCGAGGCCGGCCCTGGCCCTGGCCTCCGGTGGGAGGCGGCCGAGCTCCCGGCCGTTGTAGTGGATCGATCCGGCGGCCGCCGGGACCAGCCCGGCGATGGTGTTGATCAGCGTCGACTTGCCGGCGCCGTTGGCGCCCAGCAGCGCCACCGCCTCGCCGGCGGCAACCGCAAGGTCCACCTCGTGCACCGCCGTGAGCGCGCCATAGGCGACACTCAGTCCGCGCAATTGGAGCAGCGGCGCGCTCACCGCCCGCCGCTCCCGGTGGTGCCGAGATAGGCGGCGATTACCGCCGGATGGCGGCGAATTTCGTCGGCGCTGCCGGCGGCGATGATGCGGCCGTCGTCGAGACAGATGACGCGGTCGGCGACCGGCAGCAGGAACGGCATATTGTGCTCGACGATGACCAGGGCGAGGCCGTCGGCGGCCAACCCGCGCAGCCGCGCCGCCAGGTCGGTCTGCTCGTCCTCGTTGGTCCCCGCCGCCGGCTCGTCGAGCATCACCATCGCCGGCTCGGTCGCCAGCGCGCGGGCGATCTCCACTCGTCGCTGGGTGCCGTAGGGCAGGGTGCCGCAACATTGCAACGCGACATCGGCAACGCCGAGCCGATCGAGCAGTGGCGCCGCCTCGCGCCGGGCGCGTTCCAGGTGCGACAGGCCGCCAATGTCGCTCAACGCCGATCGCAGACCTTCACCGATCGCCGCGTGGCGCGCCACGGCGACGTTGTCGAGCGCGGTCATGTCGGGGACCAGGCGGCAGCTCTGGAAGGTGCGGGCGATGCCGGCCGCCGCGATGGCATGGGGCAGGGCCCGGGTGATATCGCGGCCGCGGAAATGGAGGCTGCCGGCGTCGGCCCGGTAGAACCCGGTGATCAGGTTGATCAGGGTCGTCTTGCCGGAGCCGTTGGGTCCGATGATTCCCAGAACTTCGCCCGGAGTGGCGGTGAAGGAAACCTTGTCGACCGCATGAACGCCGCCGAACCGCTTGGCCAAATTCGATATCGCCAGCGCCGGCGCGGCGGGCGTCGTCGCGGCCGGTCGAACCGGGCCGATCGTTGCCGCTGTCGGCATCGGTCCCGGCGTCGGCGGCAGCCATTTGTCGCGCAGCCGGTGGGCCGCGCCGGCCAAGCCATAGGGCGCGCCGACGATCACCGCCAGCATCGTCGCGCCGTAAGCGATCAGGTAGTACTTATCGAGAAAGCGGAACCATTCCGGCAGGTGGATCAGCAGCACGGCACCGATGATCGCCCCGGCGACGCTGTAGCGCCCGCCGACCACGGCGATCGTCAGGCAGGTCACCATGACCGGGAATTCGAGCGCATCGGGCGAGATCACGCCGAGGGTGTGCACGTACAGGGTGCCGGCCAGGCCGCCCATTGCCGCGCTGAGCAGCAAGGCGGCCAGGCGCAGGCGGCCGATATTGATTCCGATCGCCTGGGCGGCGAAGTCGTTGGTGCGCATCAGCTCGAACATGCGGCCATAGAGGCCGCGCATGATTTGCCAGGCGGTAAACCCGCACAACGCGACCCACGCCCAGACGAACAGAAAGGTCGGCAGGCCGCGCCCGACGGCGAGATTGCCGAGCGTTATGCCGGGGACCCCGGGGATACCGTTGGCGCCGCCGGTAACGCTCTGCCAGTTGACGGCGACCAACAGCACGACCTGGCCGATGCCGAGAGTCGCCAATGCGAAATAGTGCGATTCCAGGCGCAGCACCGGGACCGCCACGATCGCCGCCAGCAGCGTCGGCGCCAGGATCGCCAGCGGGAACGTCTCGACGAAGGACCAGCCGTGGTTGGCGCCGAGGACGCCGGCGACATAGGCGCCGACGCCGAAGAACACGCCCTGGGCCAGCGACAGCGCGCCGGCGTGGCCGAAGATGAACTGATAGCCGATGACCAGGATGGCGTAGATGCCGGCGACGGTCAGCAGCCGCAGCTGGTAGCCGTTGGCGAAACCGAGCGCGTAGACGGCGAGCGCCAGCGCCGCCAGCGCCAGCGGCAGATTGAGGCCGCGGCCGAGCCAGGCCATGGTCAGGCCCGCCTCTGGATGACGTCGCCGAACAGCCCCTGGGGCCTGAAAAACAGGACCAGCAGAACCGCCCCATAGAGCGCGGCGATGGCGACGGTGTAGCTCAGATAGGCCGAGACGACGACCTCGAAGACGGCGATCAATACCGCCCCCGCGACGGCGCCGGCGATACGGCCCCAGCCGCCGATGGTGACCGCGATATAGGCCAGGATCATGTAGGCGGTGCCGTCGGTCGGCGTGACGAAGAACTTGTTCGACAGCAGCAGCCCCGCGGTCCCGGCGAGCGCCGCCGCCCAGCCGAAGGTCAGCGCGATCATCCAGGTCACGCGGACGCCGAGCGCACGGGCCATGTCGCGGTCCTGCGCGGTGGCGCGCAGGCGGCGGCCGAACTGGGTGCGCGTGAATACCAGGTGCTGGGCCACGATCAGCACCGCCGCGGTGACCACGATGGCCGCGCCCTGCTTCTCGATGGTCAGCCCGTCGAGCTGCCAAAAGCCGCCGGCGAATAAGGGCGGGGTGGCGCGGGGGTCGGGGCCGAACCCGGCGTTGAAGCCGTTCTGAAAGACGATGCCGAGGGCGATCGTCGATATGAACACCGCCACCGGCGGCCGGTCGCGCAGCGGGAAATAGGCGAGCAGCGAGAACGCCAGGCCGAGGACGAAGGTCAGTATCAGCACCAGGGGCAGGAGGAGGATGCCGGGGACCGGCAGGAAGCCGGCCAGCGCGACGGCGACGAAACCGCCGGCGACGACGAGGTCGCCCTGGGCGAAGTTGACCGCGTTGGTGGCGTTCAGGATCAGCACGAAACCGAGCGCCACCAGAGCATAGGCGGCGCCCAGCGCGGCACCGTTGATGACCAGCTGAAGCAGCGTCATCGGACGACCGCCTTCCGCCGCCGGCCGGTCATTCCGCGGTCAGTCGAGCGCGCCGGTGACGTTGTCGAAGACCTTGACGACCCGGGGGATACGGGTCTCTCCGTCATAGCAGACGATGATCGCGGAATGGGCCATGTTGCCGCTGCCGTCGCTGCGGTAGGTCATGGCCAGCCCGTCATGGGAATTGCCGGCGAGATAGTCGCGCACCTCCGCGGGCGAGCGGGCGCCGGCGGCGATTGCGCTCAACACCATCATGGTGCCGTCGTACTGGCCGAGCGCGAAGGCGTCCGGTTCGGTGCCGAAAGCGGCGCGGTAGCGCTCGAGCCAGGCATCCATCTCCGGTGTCCCGCCCGATATCGGCGACGACGCGCTTTCCGCGCACACGCCGTCGAGTTCACCCGGGTCGAGCAGCGCCGCCGTCGACGGCTGGTGCATCGCCGACCCGGCGACGATAGGCAGGCCCAGATTGCCGGCTGCCGCCGCCCGCACCAACAGCGCGGTCGGTCCCGAATGGAGCTGGAGCAGCAGCGCGTCGGCGCCCGCCGCCCGCGCCTTGGCGAGTACCGGCGTCATGTCCTTGACCTTGACGTCGAGCCCCTCCTCGAGCACCGGCGCGATCCCCAGCCGGCGCAGATTTTCGCCGATATGGGCGGCGCCCGACTGGCCGTAGGCGGTGGTCTGGTAAATCATCGCCGGCTTGGTGATGCCCAGTTCGTTGACCGCGTAGTCGACCTGCGCCACCTTGGCCACCGTGTCGCCGGGGAAGAATCGGAACACCCACGGGCTGCCGAGCTCGGTAATCTTGGCCGTGCCCGAGACGGTGACCAGCGGCACGCCGTGGCGGTCGGCGAGCGGGATCATCGCCAGCATCTGGGGGCCGAACATCGACGCCGCCACCGCCGTCGCGTCGCCGTCGGCAAGCGCGCGTTCGAGGGCGTTGACCGCGACTTCCGGCGCGGTCGAGGTATCGGCGACGTCGTAGGTCACCGAGATCTCGGCGGGCGGGTTTTCCAGCGCCAGCACCGCGCCGTTGCGCTGGCTGGTGCCTTCGAGCGACAGGAACCCGGTGATCGGCACCAGGACGGGGATATTCGCATCGGCGGCGTCGGCCGGCGGCACGGCGAACGCGGCGCAGCACAAGAACGCTGCAATGATACGGGTCGAAATGGCTGAAAACAGGCGTTTGAGGCTGGACGACATGACGCTCCCTCCGCTGGCACGATCCAGATCAGGTTCGATGGGTATGCTCTCAGCCGGCGCAGATGTCCGGCACCCCAGCGTATCGTGGGGCAGTGTACTCCCTGCCGCGCGCCAGTCAAAGCGCGTCGCACAGCGCTGAATCGCCGGCATGGCCGACCCCGCCATCCCCATGCCCGCGGGTTCATGCGTCATCCCGGGCGCGGCGCAGGACCGGTTGTTTCGATCCCCCCTCACCCCGACCCTCTCCCTCGAGGGGAGAGGGAGTTCGACCGAGCGCGGCGCATTGTCCCTCGCCCCTATTGGGGAGAGGGATGCGGAGGCTCGGCGAGGCGCTGCCGAGAATAGCCGGAGCTGGGTGAGGGGCAATTCGAGCACCAGGTCCGCGTCACCGAGGTGCCGCGGCGCGCACGGGACCATGAAATGGCGAAGTTCCGGGTCCGCGTCACCAAGACGCCGCGGCGCGCACGGGACCATGAAATGGCGAAAATGACCGAATTCGGGCCGGAATCGGTGCCGAACGAGGCTGGAAATCGCCGCGCAAAGGTGGCAAGATGGGCTCCAATCCGCGCGCGCAATGTGCGGAATGAACCGAGGTGCCGTCGATTCTTGCGTTTCAGACGGTACCCACGCATAGAGCAATCGGCGCCGCACCCTCAGGCGATTGGCAGCGGCGCGAGCAAGGGGAGCCGCCCAAATGGCCGCACGCGTTGACGACGCCAAGCTAGCCAACCTTTCCAACATTCCGAGCAAGTTTTCGCCCGCCCGCCCGGCGGCCTCGCTGAAGACCACGTTGCTGGTCGGCGCGGCGACGGTTGCGGTGGCGGCGCGGCGACGGTGGCGGTGGCGGCGCAGCTGCCGGTGGACGAGGCGGCTGCGCAGGACAAGTGGGGACCGTGGATT